>CAYYZJ010000863.1:0-3939 GCA_964475615.1 uncultured Flavitalea sp.
ATCCATTGCTGTAAACTGCTTGGCGAAGAGGAAAAGAGCCGGTCGAGCCAGGCCAGCTCTGTTTCCAATGCAAAGGCAGTGGCGCCGCTGATCGCCAGCGATACGATAAAAAAGATAATCCAGCCACGGATGCTTTTTTCGATTGCTTCTTTTGATCGCATTAATTTCTTTTAAGTCTGCTCCAATCCCACCGGATTCGGTTTTGTTCCATACCAGTTGATCTTCCGGCTGGCGAACATCACCAGGGCCAGCACCAGGAATAATCCAATGCTGCCTACAAGCAAGGCCGTGTCTTCGAGCCTGATCAAAACAAAAATGAATCCGTATAAAACCGTCAGCACCGATCCAAATATAGCAGCGGATCTCCAGCTTTGGAAATGGCTTTTTGAATATAAGGTTATGAGCAGGATGGTTGCCGCCGCTGCAATGGCGTATGCAGAATCGAACAATATGAATTCACTAACGGCCAGCAATAGGGTATAAAATATGACCAGGGCCAGGCCGATCAGCACATACTGTACCGGATGCAGCGGCTTTTTCTGCATCAGCTCGATAATGAAGAAAAGGGAGAACGTGAGACCGATAAAAAGGATGGCATATTTTATACAACGGTTCGTTTTTGCATATCCGTCAGCAGGCTGAACAAGCGTAACACCGAAAGCGGTTGATTTATAGTCTTCATGCAGGCCGTTGAGCACGGTGCTGAAGGGAAGATTGGCCTTGCTGAAACTCCATCTGGCTTTAAAGCCGCTGTCGGTGATCACTCTTTCCGTAGGCAATGCGTTCCCATTGAACGACGGGCTATTCCAGGTGGATTGCAATACAAAGCTGCTGTTCCCTGCAAATGGAATAAACTGCAGGTCTTCGCTTCCTTTGATCCTCGTGTTGAGCTGGAACGGGATCGTTTTGCCGGTATCTGCAGCAGTAAGCGCAACCGGGGCGGACAATCCTTTCATTCCTTCATCCCCGGGAAGGCCCGGCTCCATTTCATATCCGGCTCCGTTGAAATGGATCGTCATCCTGTCCTCTATTCCCTTGAAATCAGAAAGGCTGTAGCATATCCTTACATCCTGCCATTGGATTGAATTCAATTCGATATCCTTTGGTATTTGAAAATGAAAATTCCCATTGCTGGTCAGCGCAGCCCGGTACAGCAACACTTTATAAATGGAGCGAAGCCTCAGCTCATGTTCAATGTTGCCGGTAACCTGAAGGTCGTCGGGCAGTATCCAGACCTGTTTCTGTACTTTTTCAATGACCTTTCCGCTGATATCTGTTTTGTTGATCGTGTACGGTAAAAAGATAAAAGGGCCGCTGAGGGTTTGTGCAGAAGCCCATTTGCTGCTCACTTCCCTGGTTATTTCCTTTTGCCGGGCCTGCCTTTCGCTGACCAGGTTGGTAATAAATACAGTAGGGATCAGCATCAGCAAAATAAGTCCGCCGGTGATCAATCCCTTGATGAATGTTTTGTTTGAGCCCTGGCCATTGGGGTGTGCGGCATAGGGCTCCGGCGTGTTGGGAAATTGCATATTGGTGATTTGATTTGATGTTGATGAGTTGAAGAAAGTCCATATTCTGTTTCGTAAAATGTAAATAGCAACGGCCGAGCAGATGAAAAGCCCTGCGGTTATGATCATTGCAGTTAACAGAAAATTACTCCAGTAATCATATTGAGGTATAAACAAGCCTAACGGCAATGCCCCTCCGATAATGCCATAGACCATTGTGCAGCCAAAATTGACGGCATGAAGGGCGGCCATCTTCTTTTCTGCAGTAGTATCCCTCAATTCAATTTTGATCAGGGCAAAGAAAAGAACAAGCAATACCGGGATGCTGCCAAGGGCTGAGCCGATAAAAGCAACGGGGCTTAGCCAGACCAGCGGAGGCTCCCAGATGGAGATGCCTGTAATGATCCAAACGGTGTGAATGCCACTGAGGTGAGTAGCCATATCCGGACTGCTATTGAAATCGGGATGCGCATTTATCAAAGCACTTTGAAATACAAAGTAAATAAGCAATTTTCAATCCTGCAAGTTTTTATTTAAAATAAAGAATGGGGAAAGACTGTTTATCGGAATCTCAATGCTTCAATTCCTCATCGATTGATGCAATAATGCCTTTGATATGACCGCTTTAATTTTTCTCCGACAGCGCTTTTACCTTGTCCAGCGCTTTCGGCCACATTCCTTCAAACATGACTGCAAATTCTTCGGGGATGGCTGTACCTCCCATATCCACTGTCAGCTCTGTTTTTCCATCTACTGTTTTGAGGGTATAGTTTTCCGTAGCGCCGGCCCATTGCCTGGCTTCCTCACTGTCCAGGTCTTCCACTCCATTTTTTACCACTCCAAGATGTTTGAAAGATAAAAATTCATAAGGCTTGCTTTCAGCAATGCTGGATACCATGCCGGAATTCCCGGGGCCGAGGAACAGTACTTTGCTTCCTTTCTTCCAGTCCGTTTCGGCCATTGAGCCTTCTGCAAAAGCGGATGTCCATTGCCGGTAGGTAGTGTCGTTCCAAAGCGTATTCCATACTTTTTCCTTTGGAGCATTGATCGTGATCTTGAATTGATTTTTTGCAATAACTGTTCTGTTTTTGAATATGACAAAATTCCGGCTCATTTCCGGTGGAGAAGAGGGGCGGAGGCGACAATTTTAAGGGGAATTGCGACAAGTCATTTCAGCTCGAACAGCCCAAAGCTCTGGTCAGTATCTCCGTCGTTGCTGAAATTGATATCATTGCCGGGTTTGATAAAAACGTAATCTCCTCTTTTTACAAAAGATTTATTATTGACTGTTACGGTTCCGCTGGTATTGCTGAGGCCAATCAATATGATGGGAGCTTTGCGCTCCGGTATTTGCAATGCTGACTTGGCGCGTAAAGTAAGCCGGTAACCTCTTACCGGTATTTCATCGAATAGTAAAGAAAGGAATGGCAGATGCAACGGAGTATCGATAGACCGGTGCTTTTGGGCGGGTAATTCCATATCGATGACATGGAATTCCGTAGTATCGCTGTTCCATACACGATGGATGCGCGGCTTGGTATAAAATCCCTCGAACCAGATATTGCCGTCGGTAAAATGCGGAGGATTGTCTGTTTCAGCAATCACCTGCGAACCGGTTTTGGTATTGCTGAGGATAAGGAATACAGAAGGCGTGGAATGAATATGGATCAGCGAAGTGTCGCCCGGCGGAATATGCACATCCAGCACGCGCACCCATGCATTCTCGAAAACCTTGTGGTGGCGAGGCTCCTGGCTGACCTGTATTTGCGCCCGGCAGCATATTGAAGCCATGAATAAAATTGGAAAACAAATAAGGCGTTGCATGGATTGCAAGTTAATGCGCTAAAAACTTTTCTTTGTTACTTTTTCAACCACCGGCAAATACAAAGGCAAAGCCGCCGAACCGTACCATCCATATAATTCCGCATCCAGGGCTTTTGCATGAACGGCAGGATCCGTATCCAGCAGGGTTTTGGCTTCTTCTGTCGTACTCACATTCAAAATAAAGATTCCCCTGTATTCCTTGTCATTTTGCTCCAGGGGGCCGGCCACCACCAGCTTGCCGATGCCGGCCAGGCGCCTGATATTGTTCAGATGGCCGCGAAACAGGCTGTCCTGCATTGCCTTGCTCTCCGGCTTAACAGGCCCCGATTTCAGCATGACCAGCACATACATTCTCATTCCGTACTCATCAGCCCCGAGCGAATCGGCCAAAGCCTTATCGTATTGTGCGTATGTTGTTATGCTGCAGGCAAGCAGCGCGGGCATTAACATCCGTTTAAGGTTTCTTAATATCATAACTCATGTTTTGGTTCAGGTTTTGATTGGATGAGCTGAATATACGAATAAACAATCAGTATCGATGCTTAACCTTGCTGAAACAGTAAAAAGAATCCGCCCGATCGAATATTATAATGGGAGAACCGGGTAT
>CAYYZJ010000864.1:0-5171 GCA_964475615.1 uncultured Flavitalea sp.
GGTGAGGTTGATGAAATTGAAGCAGGCAATGAGCAGAACAAATACGGCAATGATGGAGAACACATACACGTTGTTGATATTGCCTGTTTTACTGCCATTGCGTGTGGAGCGCAGGTATACATCGCGCAACGGCTCCAGGAAAAGGGTGGCGTACATCTTGCTTTGCTTCATTTCATCGCCATTGCGTTTTTCCAGGAAAGCGGGAAATTTTTTCTCTAATGCTTTGGCATTGGCGCCCGGCGTCAGCAGCAGGTAGGCCTGGGCGCCGTAATTGCCCCATTGCTTATCGATATCCGGGGCAAATTGTTGGGTGATGGTGGTCATGGAGAAAACCACGTCTGCCTTGATCTGTGAATTTTCCGGAATGTCTTTCATCAGTCCGGTTACTTTGGCCGCAAGCCCGTCGTTGGTGATCAGCACCGTTTGGCCGATAGGATCGGCATTGCCGAAATATTTTTTGGCGGCGGATTCCGAAAGCACCAGGCTGAAAGGTTCTTTCAATACCCTGCCGGGATCGCCTTTGAGCAGTTTGAAATCAAATATTTTAAAGAAACCCGAATCCGCCCATAATGAATTCTCTTCCTGGAATTTGATATTGCCCTTTCTGATCAGCACATTGTCGCCCATCAGGCGCACGAAAGATTCCACCTGTGGAAATTCGTCCTTAGCATTCGGCGGAACGGCCCAGGAAGGCCCGCTGGCATTGATCACTTCGGTCGGCGTTTTAATATCGCATACTATCCGGTAAATGCGGTCGGCCCTGGTATGAAACGCATCATAGCTCAGCTCAAAGCTGACATACTTATAGATCAGGAAACAGGCAGCCATGCCAACAGCCAGTCCAGTAAGGTTGATAAAAGAAAAAACCCTGTGCTTCCACAGGTTCCGGAATGCCGTTTTGAAATAGTTTTTAAGCATAAAAAGGATTTGAGATGTAATATTTAATATTTAAGATTTAATATTTCTTAAAGACATCCACCCTTCAGAAATATTAAATCTTAAATATTAAATATTACCTGAATGAAAGATTGATCCTTCCTCCGCCTGCATCAACCGTAACCGGAATGCCTCCGCCGTTGAGCTTGCCGTTCAGTTCATCTTCTTCAGTGGTTCCTGAAAAATTATTCAGCGATTCGGTTCTAACCTTGCCGCTTAACCGAAGGTCATAGCCTTTGTCTTTCGGGATCTGCAACGTGACGCTGCCGCCGGAATTGTTGATCTTAATGTATTTGCCGGGGTCTTTCACTTCCACATTGATATTGCCGCCGCTGGTGGATGTTTCCACGCTGCACGACAGGTCGGTGAGGGTTACATTGCCGCCGGAAGTATGGGCGGAAAGCTCGCCGCTGATATCGCTTCCTTTAACGCTGCCCCCGCTGGTGGATGCGTCGACATTGCCTTTCAGCGCAGTGAGCTTGAGCGAGCCGCCCGAAGTGCTCAGCTTGATCTTGCCGCTGCAGTTGAATGCATCGATGCTTCCGCCGCTGGTGGAAAGATTGATATCGTCCTTGGATTCGCTGACATGGATGCTTCCGCCGGAAGTAGTGCCGGTGATCTTGCCGCTCACCTGGTCAACATGCAGGCTTCCGCCGCTGGTGCTGAAATCTTCGGTGCCGGAAAGATTGGTCAGATAAATGCTTCCGCCGCTGGTGGAAAGATCGGTCGACACATTTTGGGGAACCAGTATCCTGAATGAAATGTTCAGGGCATTCCGCCAGTTGAACATCCTGCTCTTGGGCCTGGCAATAGCAGTGAGCTTGTTGCCGCTGACGGATATGTCGAGATTATAATCTTCCCTGATCCGCTGGCTGATCTCTTCTTTGGAAAGATTGCGGTTATTGTTGCCTTGCACATATACTTCGATCTTGGCTTCCGAAGGATTGACCCCTGAAACGGCAATGCTGCCGCCCGATGTTTCCGCCCGTACATCATTGATGGATTCACTGGAGAGGGATTTGGTCAGGTAAAGGGTTTTGTCGTCGCCGAACTGCGCCTGCACGGAAAGCGCTGCAAAAGCAAGCAAACAAAAAATGAACGTTGGTTTCATGTTTATTTAATATTTAAGATTTAATATTTAAGATTGACGATTGACGCCTCACGATTCACGCCTAACGATCCCTACTCACTCCTCAGGCTCTTCACCGGATTGCTCAATGCCGACCTGATGGCCTGTATGCTTACGGTAAGCATGGTAATGAACAATACGATACAGGCGGTCAGCACGTAAATGCTCCAGTGCATGCTGATCCGGTATTCAAAATCCTGCAGCCATTTATGCATGGCCCACCAGGCTACCGGGAATGCCACGAGTATGGCAATGCCTGCAAGCCGCACAAAGCTTCCCGATAAAATGAACACGATATGCTGCACGGAAGCGCCCAGCACTTTTCTGATCCCGATCTCCTTAACCCGCTGCTGCGCGGCATAGGATGAAAGCCCGAATAGTCCGAGGCAGGCCAGTACAATGGCAATGCCGGAGAACAGGTTCATCACCTTGCTCAGGCGAAGCTCCGAGCTGTACAGTTTGTTATAATCCTCGTCCATGAAACGATACCGGAAAGGCCGGTAGGGAATAAGCTCTTTCCATTTCTTTTCGAGAAAAGCAATGGTTTGGGGAAGATGGCGGCCGCTCAGCTTCAGCAATAACTGTCGTCCCCAGGGCTCGGTGAAAAGCACGATGGGCTTGATGGCATAATGCATGGATTCAAAATGAAAATCGCTGACAACGGCTTTTACGAAACCCGGGCGGGTAGCATCGAGGTACATCCGCTTCCCCACCGCTTCTTCGGGCGACCATCCCAGTTGCCGCGCCGCCGCTTCATTCAGGATGAAATGATAACTGTTCTGCTTATCATCATCATGGCTTGCATCTTTCATATCCTGTTCCGTGAGATCCGTTCCGGCAATGATCCTGAGCCCGGTGGTTTTGATATAATCTTCATCTACCGGGTTGGCCACTACGGCCATCTGCTCATTCTCAGGCATCTGCGCGTTGCGCATATTATAACCGCCGCCGCCCTGCACCGGGTTTCTGTCACATCTGGAAACACTGATCACATCGGGATTGGTCTTGAACTGCTGCTTGATCAGCGGGATGAACGTATTCATTTTATTATCCATCGGCAATACCAGCACATGCTCGCGGTCGTATCCCAGTTTTTTATGCTGGATATAATACAGTTGCTTTTGCACGATGAACGTGGCAATGATCAGGAATACGGAGATGGCGAACTGGAATACGATCAGCGACTGGCGCAGCCATTGTCCGCTGCCCGTATTTTTAAATGCTCCTTTCAGCACTTTCACCGGCTGAAAGCCCGACAGGATCAGGGCCGGATAGCTTCCTGCCAATACACTCACGCATACGGCAATGCCAAACGAAAAGGCAAGCAGGGAAGGAGAGAGCAGATCGCGTATGCGCAATGATTTTTCCGTAAGCTGGTTGAAATAAGGCATCACGAGCGCGGCAATGAGCAGGCTCAGTATAACGGAGATCAAACACAACAGCGCAGATTCGCCGATGAACTGCCAGAAGAGCTGGCGCTTTCCTGCACCGATCACTTTCCGCACCCCCACTTCCTTTGCCCTTTCCATGGAGCGGGCTGTGCTGAGATTGATATAAGTGAAGCAGGCAATGGCCAGGATCAGCAGGGCCACTGCTGCAAGGATATAGATATAGCCGATGCTGTTATTGGGTTCAAAGCTGCCATATTCGGAATGAAGATGGATGCTGCGGAAAGGTTCGAGGTAAAAATCAACGCTGGCGCCCTGCCCTTCCATTTCCTTTTTCATGAAGGGAGTGATCTTCGACTGCAGGGAAGTGAACGAATGCTCATCTTTCAATAAGAGATAGGTGGTGTAATTGGCATTCCAGTACGTTTCTTCCTGTATTACGCCCAATGAAGAAAAGGAGGCCAGGAAATCGAACCTGATCTGTGAATTGGAAGGGCAGTCGGCCATGATGCCGGTAACCTGGTAATAAGTGCTGTCGCTCCCGATCCGCAGCATTTTGCCGACCGCTTCCGTTTCTCCGCCGAAATATTTTTTTGCGGTTGATTCCGTAAGCAGCACTTTATTCGGCCCTGCGAGCACGGTATTCGGATCGCCTTTGAGGAGTTTGAAATTGAAGCAATCGAAAAAGCTGGAATCGGCGTACATGAAACGCGGTTCATCGAAAAGTTTGTCGCGATACTGCACTACTCTTTCATATTTGACCATCCGCACTACGGATTCCACTTCTGGAAAATTCCGCTTGAAAACAGGAGCTACTTTGGTGCTGGTGAAATTGCCTTTGGTGATGGAATTGCCTCCGCCGTTAAAGCTGTACTCCATGATCACCCTCGCTATGCGGTTGCCCTTTTGCTGAAAGCGGTCATAGCTCAGCTCATGCATGATGTACAAAGCGATCAGCAGGCAGGCGCTCAGCCCGATGGTGAGACCGAAAATATTGATGGCGGAAGCGGTTTTGTTCTTCCAGAGATTGCGGAGGCCGGTCTTGAGATAATTTCTGAACATAAGAGAATTTATAGATGCATTTTAATGGTTAACACTCAACATTCAACACTCAATATTCAACACAAGGGTATTCCTATTCACTTCTTAAATTCCTCACGGGATTGGACATGGCCGCTTTGATTGACTGAAAGCTCACCGTAATCAAAGCGATCAGTATGGCCAGGCATCCTGCCGCTAAAAATATCCACCAGCTTATCTGCACCCGGTATTTATAGTCCTGGAGCCATTTATACATTGCCCACCAGGCCAGCGGCGAAGCAATGAATATGGATATGACCACGAGCCGCACAAAATCCTTCGAAAGCAGCGCGGTGATATCGGTAACCGATGCGCCGAGCACCTTGCGCACGCCGATCTCCTTGATCCTCGTTTCTGCCATATAAGCGGCCAGCCCGAAAAGTCCCAGGCAGGAAATAAAAATGGTGAGGCCGGCAAACAGGGCGGCCAGCGTGCCTGTGGTTTCTTCATCATTGAACTTCTTTGCATATTCTTCATCCACGAATTGATATCCGAAGGGCTGTTTGGGATCATATTTTTTAAATACCGCCGCCGCCCTTTTCAATGACTCATGCACGCTTAGTGCAGGATTGAGCTTGAGATTGAGCAGGCCCCCATTGTTTTTTCTTACCATCCTGAACATGGAAGGCCGAACCTGC
>CAYYZJ010000865.1:0-3536 GCA_964475615.1 uncultured Flavitalea sp.
AGAAATATATGGAGCAGTTCCGCGAAGAAGAAAAAGAAAAGGTCTTCCGGACGAATGCCATCCGATTTTATAATCTCTAACAATCAATCTGCGATCATGTTCCGCTTAGATAACAAAACGACCATTATAACAGGAGGAGGAAGCGGCATCGGAAAGGCCATTTCAATGGTGTTTGCCTGCCGGGGTGCAAAAGTATCCATACTGGATATGGATGAAACCGGCGGGAATAACACAGTTAGTGAAATTCTTGCCCAGGGAGGAAAAGCAATTTTCCGCAAATGCAATGTTTCCGTTCAGGAAGAAGTGAAGCAGACCATCGATGCCATCGCAGCCAGTGATGGATCGATCCATATCCTCATCAACAATGCCGGCATTGCGCACATCGGTAATGCAGAGAACACCAGCGAAACTGATTTCGACCGGCTGATCAACGTAAATGTAAAAGGCGTTTACAATTGCCTGCATGCTGCTATACCCTACCTGAAAAAACAGGGCGGCTGCATCGTGAACATGGCTTCTGTTGCTTCTTCCGTGGGCATTCCCGACCGCTTTGCCTATTCCATGACCAAAGGCGCTGTAGTGGGAATGACCTTATCTGTTGCCAAAGATTATATTCAGCACAATATCCGGTGCAACTGTATTTCTCCCGGTCGCGTACATACGCCGTTTGTGGATGGGTTCCTCTCTAAAAATTATCCGGGAAAAGAAAAAGAGATGTTTGAAAAATTATCCAAGACCCAACCCATCGGCCGCATGGCAAAGCCGGAAGAAATAGCCTCGCTTGCGCTCTATCTTTGTTCTGATGAAGCTGCTTTTGTTACGGGCTGCGATTATCCGATCGACGGCGGGTTTATCAGGTTGAATAATTAGTTAGCTTGAAGGAGTGCGAGGGAACTCGTTCTGTCTTTCAATACTGCTTTATTGACTATACCCTGTCTATTACTGTTGCGGAATTAGGCAATGCTGATAAATAGCAGCACAGATATTGGTTAAATTAACGCGGTTATTTCAAAAATCAACACGGTTATAGATTTATATCTACTTATAATCAAAAATTTATAAGCTTTGTACGTCCTGATTCGCTAAAACCGATCTCATTTTCTAAATCCAGTATTTATGTATAATGCGATTAGCTTGCCTAAAAAAGCAATTACCGCTTTCAGAAACTCCGGGCGCATCATCTTGTTACTGTCGGTTTTTTCATCCTGTATGGTAAAAATTCATCCACCCCCTTCTACCACTCCATGTACCTTCACACTAAATAATATATTTCTTAATTGCCATAATCCACTTAGCGGCAATAAAATCATTTCATATAAATTGACATTTATTGTTTGGTATATTAATGGCAATGATAAAAAAACATTGGATATACAAAACATTACGTCTTCACAAACCAATCCATCCAGTACTGTAGTAATCAATTCAAAAGTGCCCAGTGATGCTACCGAATGGGAATGGGAAGTTACGGTTACTGGAACTCAATGTTCTACATGCGCCTTGACCCAAGGGCCCAATAACTATACGTGCATTCAAAGTAATACGCCTAGTGGAGTTACCGCAGCAATCCCAACATTGCATCAAATCGTTGGGCCTATGGTACGAATTCCCCGGCCGGGTTATACTACCATTAATAACTGGTCTCCTGGAGAAAATGTTGCTGGTTCATGCGGATGTGTTGTTCCATACTAAATTTAATTGCCATGAAAAATAAACTCTATATAGCTATTTATTGCTTATTGCTGATTATGATTTACTGTTGGATGGCTTCATGTACCAAAGTGAAGGAAGAGATACGGAAGAACAATTCAATGAAATCATTCCTCAGGGAATTAAGTGGAACTGATTCAGCAACCGTGTATAACTATGTTTGGCTGAATGGCGATCGGACTGTTGCCTTTTCAGATAGCAGCTATCATATAACTGTAGGCGCTGCTTTTACAGACAGCATTACTAATCAGATAATAGCCATTAACGGGCTTTCTGTTAATTCCAGAGCACTTACAGCAAGTACAGATCACACTTATTATTTCGGATATAGTGATTCAACAGTAACCTTGGGGGAAGGGCTTTCACTATACGGAACAAATGTAAAAATCAAGATTACAGGCACTTCTTCGGCAGATACTTTGACCAAAATAATCTATATGCCCAAGAAGGTTTTCAAAACACGCAATGATTTCCCCTTGGGAAGTATTAGTAATTCCACCAATTTAACCATTAACTGGACGCCTGATTCCCTGACATCATGGAGAAATGTAATAATTAAAATCTGGTATAATGCGACAATGAGCCGTTTTCTAAGCGATTCAACACTGCCTGCGCAAGATAAAGAACTGACTTATATCGTTCCCGACAACGGGACATACACGATTTCTTCAGCCGATTTACAGGGATTCCAGAAAAAATCTTATGTCTGGATATCGCTGGGTAGAGGTTCCCAGGTTGACGGAGTGCTCCCAGTGTCCCATAAACGAGTATTTTATTTTGCCACTTCTTCAGAAAGCAGTCCACCCTTGTACGTACAGTGAATGCGTAAAAGGGATGTTAATTCCGTTAAACCGCTTACTTTGCAAAAAAATAATGGTTTATGCAAAGGCGGTTGCTTATTCTGTATTTTACATTTTTCATATTCAATTTCAGCTACTCGCAAGATCCTTGGAAGATCACTGCCACACAAATCGACCCTTCCAATTACTACGGCATCACCGTTGCCAATGGCATGATCGGGATCGTTTCTTCTCCCGAACCATTCAAAGTAAAAGACGTGGTGCTGGCAGGCGCCTATGACCTGTACGGAAGAGGAAGGGTGAGCAATTTTTTGCGCAGCTTCAACCTGCTGAATATGTATCTCGATATAGACGGCCACCGTCTTGGAGCCAAAGATGCATCCAACATGATCCAGCAGCTCGATATGCATCATGCCAGCTTCACCACTTCTTTCGATTATATCGACAAAGCATCAATAAGCTATACTTATTATTCACTCCGCCATCTTCCTTTTACTGTTTTCATGGATATTGCCATCACGGCAAAAAAAGATATCCGGATCACCGGCGCCAGCGTCATGGAAGCGCCGGATGCCCTGCGCGATGTGCAGAATTATTATAACGAGATCGACAGGCCGCACGTGGTGATCAGCCTGCTGACCTCTTCTGCAAAAAGTCCCACGGGCAAGCTGCTGATGTGCGCGTCCAATACCTTCCTGTTCAGCGAACCGCATGGACAGGAGCCCCGCGTCATCCATGAGATGTGGGACAATAATATGCATCTCATGAAATTCAGCCGCACCATCAAAGCCGGAGAAACCTATCGTTTTTCCATCGCCGGATCTTCCATTACATCCGCTCACCATGACGATCCGTTGAATGAAGCCGAACGGCTGACGATCTTTGCCAAGCTTGAAGGAAGGGATCGCCTGATCGAATTCCATAATAAAGCCTGGGATGAACTCTGGAAAAGCGATATCCTGATCGAAGGCGATGATCAGTCGCAACAGGATGTGCACAGCATGCTCTACCATCTCTATTCCTTCT
>CAYYZJ010000866.1:0-7732 GCA_964475615.1 uncultured Flavitalea sp.
AGGGAAGCCGGCTTCCATCCATTCCGTTCTCCATATATAACGCAGACCATCATGCGTGATACGAAAAGGGGTAAAGCAGTTCAACAGGTAGATCCCCGTCAGTAAGAGTAGAAAAAGCAAGCGCTTGTCCTGCTTCCAGGATTGAAGTGAACGCATTTATTTTATTGCAGCTATGCCCGGCAGTTCCTTGCCTTCAAAATATTCCAGCATGGCGCCTCCGCCTGTGGACACATAGCTCACCTGGTCGGCAAATCCGAACTGGTTTACGGCTGCTACCGAATCGCCTCCGCCCACCAGGGAAAAAGCGCCTTTTCTGGTTGCCTCCGCTACCGCAGCAGCAATGCATTTGGTGCCGTGCTGAAATTTTTCCATCTCAAACACACCCATAGGGCCATTCCAGAGAATGGTTTTGGATTTGTGGATCACATTGCTGAACTGCTCGCAGGCATTCACGCCGATGTCGAGCCCCATCCAGCCATTGGGAATATTATTGCTTGGCGCGGTAGATGTATTGGCTTTTGCATCGAACTGGTCGGCGATCACGGAATCGGAAGGAAGATGAATGCATACGCCTTTAGCGACAGCTTTTTTCAGCAGGTCGTCGGCAGTCTGCAGGCGGTCGTCTTCACAGAGCGATTTGCCGATCTTTCCACCCTGCGCTTTCATGAAAGTATAAGCCATGCCTCCGCCGATGATGATATCGGTTGCCCGCTGCAGTAAGTTCTCGATGATCAGTATCTTGTCGGAAACCTTGGCGCCGCCGATGATGGCCACGAAAGGTTCCTGTGCATTATGCAATACTTTCTCCGCGCTTTTCACTTCAGCTTCCATCAGCAGTCCGAACATTCTTTTTTGAGGAGGAAAGAATTGCGCGATCACTGCAGTGGAAGCGTGTGCCCGGTGCGCGGTGCCGAATGCATCGTTCACATATACATCGCCCAGCTTGGAGAGTTTTTCCGCAAAACCCTTGTCGCCCTTTTCTTCTTCCTTATGAAAGCGCAGGTTCTCCAGCAGCAATACTTCGCCCGGCCTCAGCATGCCTGCGGTAAGATAGGCCTGCTCGCCGATGCAGTCATCGGCAAACAATACGGGAGTATTGCCACCCAGCAGTTCGCCAAGATGTTTTACCAGGTGTTTCAATGAATATTTTTCCGTAGGGCCATCTTTAGGCCTGCCCAGGTGCGACATCAATATCCCGCTGCCTCCATCGCCGAGGATTTTTTTAATGGTGGGGATCGTGGCCTTCATCCGCGAATCGTCGGTAATCTCGTACTTGTCGTTGAGGGGAACATTGAAATCTACACGAACAAGCGCTTTCTGTGCCGCGAAAGAATATGAAGAAAACTCGGGCATATCGTTTCGTTTAAAAAATAAAGTTAGCAAACAAAAATGCCGGATTATCGTCCGGCAGTTGCTTGTATCGATTCTTCCTTACCGATCAATTTAGCGAAATAGTTAACGGTGCGAACCAGTTGGCTCACATAGCTCATTTCGTTATCGTACCAGCTTACGGTTTTCACCAGTTGCTGGTCGCCCACGGTAAGCACTTTGGTTTGAGTGGCGTCGAAATAAGAGCCGTAGGTGCTGCCGATGATATCGCTGCTCACGATCTCGTCTTCCGTATAGCCGAAGCTTTCATTGCCGGCGGCTTTCATGGCGGCGTTCACTTCTTCTGCCGTTACTTTTTTCCTGAGGATGGTGGTCAGTTCGGTCAATGAGCCGGTTAAGGTGGGAACACGTTGTGCGCTGCCGTCCAGTTTGCCTTTCAGGTTGGGCAGTACCAGTCCGATCGCTTTGGCTGCACCGGTAGTGTTGGGAACGATATTTTCGGCAGCGGCCCTTGCGCGGCGCAGGTCGCCTTTGGGATGAGGGGCATCCTGTGTATTCTGATCGTTCGTATAGGCATGAATGGTAGTCATCAGTCCGGTAACGATTCCGAAACTTTTATCGAGCACATCGGCCATGGGGGCAAGGCAGTTGGTAGTGCAGGAAGCGCAGCTGATCACGGTTTCGCTGCCGTCGAGGATGTTGTGGTTCACGTTGAAGACGATGGTCTTGAGGTCGCCGGTAGCCGGAGCCGAGATCACCACTCTTTTGGCGCCTGCGGCGAGATGGGCTTCTGCCTTGGTTTTGTCGGTAAAGAAACCGGTGCATTCCAGCACTACGTCTACATCATGTTGTTTCCAGGGGATTTCGGCCGGATTTTTTTGCGCGTATATTTTTACTTCATCGCCATTGACGATGATGGCGTTGTCGGTAAATTTCACATCTTCATTAAAGCGACCCTGGGCGCTGTCGTATTTCAGCAGATGGGCCAATACCTTGGGGCTCGTTAAATCGTTGATCGCCACTACATCAATTCCCTGCATATTATAGATCTGGCGATACACCAATCTTCCGATCCTGCCAAAACCGTTAATAGCGACTTTAACTGTGCTCATAGCTTAATGTTTGAATTTTAAATTTAAGGAGGCAAAGTTAGCGATAATCGCTGTTTTCCCGACGTAATTTTTTGGTTACCGGGATGGCAGTGGTTGGCACTATGGTTCAAAAAGTTTTGGCAAATTTTGACCCTGCTTATATCTTTGCACTCCTTTCACGGGAAAACCGTTAAGGCTACTGAGCAGCAAGCCGCGTTGGTCAAGGGGTTAAGACGCATCCCTTTCACGGATGAATCACGGGTTCGATTCCCGTACGCGGTACACTTCCAAGCAATCTGATGAACTTCTTCGGCCTGCTCACAATAGAGCAGGCCTTTTTCTTTCATCTTACTATAGTAATTCATTAAAGCTGAATGCCGGGAACAAGCTATGGGAAGATCGTCATAAATATATATGCTGCAAAAATCATCAGCAAAACCAGGCCCTGCAGCATAATGGTTTTGCCTGTGCTGAAAGAAAGTATCACTATAAGCAAAGCCAGCACAAATAAAACCATCGATTTGGAATCCAATCCCAGCTCAAGGGGAATATTGTATAATATGGAAAAGAAAGCAACGGCCGGAATGGTCAGGCAAATGCTGGCGAGTGCTGAACCGAGCGAAAGGTTGAGGCTTGTTTGTAACTGGTTACGGCTGGCCGCTTTGTATGCCGACAATCCCTCTGGCAGCAGTATAATGCATGCAATGATGATCCCTGCCAGTGAATGCGGTGCGTGCAATCGTTCAATCAGGTTTTCCAGGTCGGGGGCCAGGGATTCTGCAAGCATGATCACCGCCCCCAGGCAGGTCAACAGTAAAATAAAGCTGAATAATGCGGTTTTTGCAGAGGGCTTTGAGATCGCTTCTTCACCGCTGTTTCCACCGGAGGGTAAAAACAGCTCCCTGTGTTTGAAATTCTGAACAAAAACAAAACTGGCATATAATATCAGCGACAGTATGGAAATAAAGATCAATTGCTTTCTGGAATAATACGAACCTTGTACCGATACGGTATAATTGGGCAGTATCAGTGCAAGTACAGAGATAGCCAGTAATACGGTAATAACGGCATTTATTCCCTGCAATCCAAAGCTCTGCTCCCTGAATTTTATTGCGCCTATAAGGAGGCTTAGCCCGATCATGCCGGTCAGGATAATCATAATCGCGGCAAAAACAGTATCCCTGGCGAGCACAGATCCATCCTTTCCGCTGGCCAGCATCATCGCTATGATCAGCGAAACTTCTATGATCGTTACAGACAGCGCCAATACCAGGCTGCCGAAAGGCTCTCCCAGCCGATGAGCAAGCACTTCGGCATGATGAACAGCTTCTATCGTGCAAATAATAAGCCCGGGAATGGCGAGTATATTCAACAGCGGTTCATGGTATGCATGTTTCAGGACAAAGGTTGCCCATGCCGCAGCCGGAATAAGTATGTGTTTTATATATGAGTATGTTGAATTGCCAGCCATTGAACTATTGTTGATGAATTATTTTTGCAGTTGGTTTTTATATACCACGCCGTCTTTCATGATCAGCAGGAAGTTTTTTTCCGGGTCTTCCATCAGTTGAATGTTTTGCAAGGGGTTGCCATTCACAAGCAAAAGATCGGCATAAGCGCCCTCTTCAATTGTTCCCAACTTATGCGGATATGGATTTCTTGGGCCGCTCAATGCCATTAATTCACCATTCACTGCGGTAACCATATTAAGCATTTCAAAGGGACTGTACCAACGCGTTAATTTGGTAAGCTGTAAGCATCGTTTGCGGGCTTTGGCTGCATCGAAAAGGCAATCGGTGCCAAAAGCGGTATTGATCTTATATTTTTTAGCCAGCATGTATGCGGTATCAGTGCCTTTACGGATCATTTGCTGCTTCACCCAGTTGGGCGAACCTTCTGCAAAGGACGATTCGTCGTCTGCCAGGAACGGCTGAATACATAACCAGGCTTGTTTTTCAGCAATCATCCTGGCTGTTTCCTCGTCCATCAATTGTCCATGTTCTATGCAGCGTACCCCTGCTCTCAATGCGGTTTGGATTGCCCGCGGCGTGTATACATGAACAGCCACATAAGTATTCCAGTTTGCTGCTGCGCCCACCGCCGCGGCCAGTTCCGCTTCTGAATATTGCGAGGCATCCAACGGATCGTAATTGGAAGAAGCCCCTCCTCCGGCAGCCAGTTTGATCTGACTGGCACCAAGCCTTAGCTGTTCACGCACCCGTTTGGTAACTTCATCAACGCCGTCTGCTATTATACCGAAGCTGTGCTTTTCAACGTAGGCCAGCGGGGCCGCTGCATCTCTCGGAACATCCTGGGGCATTAGAAAATCACCATGACCTGCTGTTTGTGAAATAATGGCGCCCGAAGGATAGATCCTCGGTCCTGGAATCAGGCCTCTGTCGATAGCACGCTTCAATCCGAATGCGGGCCCGCCCATATCGCGAAATGTTGTAAAGCCCTGCATCAGGTCGCTTTCTGCTGCTTTGACTGCTGCGATGGTTATGAATTCAATATCACTGCCCAGCAATTCCATCATGCTCATCGATTCCATCATAATATGAGTATGCGCATCTATCAGCCCCGGCATCAGAAATTTGCCCTTACCGTCTATAATGGTTGTATTGGCGCTCCTGTTCACGGGTATCGGCGCAGTGGATATTTTGCTGATCAGGTTATCAACGATCAACACATTGCCATTGATTGTTTTCTCTTCCCGACCGTTAAAGATCTGCACATTGTTAATAAGGATGGATTTTTGGCTGAATCCGTTTAATGCCAGGCATGCAAGCAGAATAGTCAGGATGCTTTTCATGGCTATAGGTTTAAGTTAATGATTACTTTAATGGGTAATGCCTATATGCAATGTATAATAAAAATCCCGTGCTGCCCTATAGGTATACGTTTTTCTTTTACGTATCCTTTTTGGCAAGCCAATCCATTTGTTCGATACAAATCTTACGAAGCCGGCAGTGATTTTCAGAGATGTGCTCATCACGAATATATCCTCATCAGCCCTTCTGCATTTGTTCAATAGCGGTCCATCCTTCCGGTGTGATACCCATGATCTCAGTGGCAACGCCTAAGGTTTGATAGGTATCGAAGAATGCCATCCGCGCAATGGGGTGGTCGACTTCGCTAATAACCTTATAACCTTGTCCGCGCAGTTCGCCGGTTACTCGGTCGAAATTGCTCACCGGCAAACGGAAGGCAAGGTGCTGCGTGCCTCCTGCCGGATGCCTGGCGAGATAGTCATGGAACATGCTTTGACCGGAAACGGGCTGGATGAGTTCGATAAATGAACCTCCATTATAGGTCTGAGTGGTTAGCCATTCGCCGGCCACAACCCGGCCATAGTAGGTCATGCCCAGATCCTGTGCACGGATATGTTCCGGTTGAGGAAAGCCAGCGATGCCCAGGGCGCCGGCAAGGAATTTTACGGCAGCGTTAATGTCCGGGACCACCCAGCCGATTTGGGCCAGCTCAAGTCCGGCGATGTTGTTGCTGATACTGTTCATATTTGTTTGCTGTTAGCTTAATAATTCAACAAAGTTAAAAACGGACAGGTTTCTCGCGTCGGGGGGATTTGCGCCAATATGAGGCTGGCTTTGCGACAATTGATGAGGCCGATGCAATGTTACTGATTAGAAATATTCTCTAATATTTTCTTCCCGTTTTCATTTTTAGGGTTTAGTTCAATAGACTTTCGATACATTTTAATTGCTTCATCTTTTTGCCCATTTTTCAACAGCGCCCCTATTTAATTCGACATTAGGTTTGAATACCTCCAAAGCTTTTTTAAAGTCTCCTTGTTGTATTAGCATATATCTGATACCCACACTGTTCATTTTTGATTCGAGATACACTTTTAAAAAAGCAGGCTGATGGTATTGGATTGAGGGCTTATCCGAAGAACAGCACTATCAGATGGCCTGGAGAAACTTCCCTTGCCGGTCCGAACATGATAATGCATGCCATCGAAAACACAACCGGCATCCTTTGGTGTGATGGCATTGAAAGGAAGCTGAATGTCTTTTCCTGTCGTCAATTCAAAAAACCAGTCAAGCGATGAGTTTCCGGTGAGCTTTATAACGGCCATCTTTTCCGTCAGTTCAATTTCCAGAGAGCCTTTTACTGTCTTCAACGGCCAGGAGATGCGCATTATCCCTTCCCGCGGTATGCTAAACACGGGATCGCCGCCTTCGAGCAGCAATTCCTTGCCGTTTAAGTATGCTTTCAGATTTAAGCCGGCCAACTGGCTGGAGCTGCTCCAGATATAACCGTCGACAAAAGGCAGTGTGAAAAAACTGCATTCGTTTGCTGTTGCCGGCTGCTGCTCGTACACAGAAGGGAACGCTTCATTGAACAGGTGAATATCGCGTATCCGCAGCGTTCCTTTTTCCCATAAAATATTTATCCGGTAAAACCGGCTGTCAAACCAAATCGTCTTTCGATCGCTGCCGGCAATATCCCTGGTAACAGAAAAACTGGTTGCCGGGGTCACGCTGTAGGTCGACCGGAACCATCGGCCGCTTGCTTCCATTGTCTGCACCCGGAGCTTTTTCTCATCCCGCAGTTTGGCAATTAAAGGCATTTGTATTTCGAACCCTTTGGACATGGCATCCCAGGTAAATGAATTTTCCTGTCCTGCCTGAGTATAGTTGAACCCAAGGGATGGGTCGTTGACAAAAGCAGTAAAAAACCAGTTCACCCAGGTGGAATCTCCTCCCCCAAACTTATATACCGGCTCCAGTGTAACGACACCCTGGCGCGAAGAACCCAGTCCATTATCATATTGTCTTACCGGGTCGCTTCCCAGCATCCGGAAGATGGGCACCGGTATCTGGTTCTTTTCGTTTTGAGCAGGCATGTAAGCGTTGATCCTGCTGGGATAATATGCCTGGTTCCAATAACCTCCCCATAGGGTATAACCATCCGTACCGTACTGATCCTTGCAGTTGCAGGAAACCACGATATCGTATTTCCGGTACATATAGTTTAAACTATACGCGTCAATAAACCAGGAACCCACTGTTTTGGGATAATAACCGAATATCTTTTTGAAATCGCTCATATACACATCTATCAGTTTTTCCCGCTCCTGTGGGGTATAGCCGGTGGAAAAGCCGATATTGGCCCGCCAGTCCCAGGGATATCTGCCCCGCCATTTCAATCCTGCTTTTTCGATTAAGGGTTGAGGCAGCTCCCACCAGGCTCCGATCTCGAACGAATCTTTGGATAAATGTTTAAGCAGGGACTGATACCTTGCATCCATGAGCGCATCATATTGCAGCAAAAAAGTGCCTGCCAGCTTG
>CAYYZJ010000867.1:0-3019 GCA_964475615.1 uncultured Flavitalea sp.
TTGAATATCAGTAATAATTGTTCTCATTTCTTATAAAATTTCATTTCCTTGAGAATGGATGGTAAAAGTGTGAATCGAATATCTAACCGACTACTGCCAACATGCATTTAAAATTAAAAATTTAAATATAGAGTACTGAAAACTAAGTTTATAACTGTTATTATGAATACTAAATAAATTATACTACTAAATTGAGTGCGGTATTGCATAAGCGATTCGGCTAAACCAAAGAAATTAGTAAGCAAAAATAACCTAAGTTGGGGTAACTATACCACTTTACAGTACCTCTCTTTAAAAGTTTTAGTAAATGAACCCGCTAAGGCTTCCCTGAGATAATGGGAGCGGAAAAATATCATACAAACCCATATCAAACCCAGATCAAAGGCACATTGAACCCAGATCAAACGCAGGTATTTTTTCTGTTTTATCCGGATTTTTTTAGGCTTTGTTTCGTTTTTTACATGATTTTGTATATATTCAATCCGAAAAAATTTGATCTATGGGCAGATTACTCAGCGGCATAAATGCTCCTTTTATCGGTAAGGTCGGTACCGCCGTAGGCTCTCACCGGAAGGGAGTTCCTTACATTAAAGCAGCTCCCGGAAAACGCAGCGCCAAACGCCAACCGGGAGAAAAAGCCAATCAGGATAAATTCCGGCTGGCGCACCGATGGCTGCAGCCTTTGCTGGATTTTGTTCGCGAAGGGTTTAGAAATTATAGTCCCAGCGTGGAAGGCTTTTTAGCTGCCAAATCGCATCTGCTGCTGAATGCATTTGAAGGAACGCCGCCGGACATTTTTATCAATCCGGCAAGGGTAAAGCTGAGCCACGGATCATTGCCCTTACCCGGCGATATAACCATGGAAAAAAAGGAAGGCAACCAGTTGGTCTTTTCCTGGAATCCAGCCCTGATGACAGCCGACAGCAGCCCTTCAGACCAGGTCATGTTGCTGGCTTATGATATAGAACATGCCGGGGTGGAATACGACCTTTACGGCCAGCTCCGGAAAACCGGAACGGATGTGCTGAGCCTACCGGCATCCGGCCAGGAAGAAAGAACCTATCATGTTTATCTTGCTTTTGTAGCTGCAGATCGTAGCAGGCAGTCGGATAGTGTGTATTTGGGAATAGTTAAGGTTTAAGAATGGAAGCGCTTTATGGTTATTAAGCTTGCGAAGGGAAGGAATGGTATCTGGTGAAGCAATACCAGAATAGAAATTATTAAAAGGAGATTCCAAATTTATTTTTCAACCAATGCCGGATCAATAAGGCGAAGGACTTACAGACGTCCATCCGCCATCGATAACCAGGCTCTGTCCGGTGATATGCTTTGCCTTGGGAGAAACGAGGAACAGCGCGGCATTGGCAATATCGAGCGTGCTGGCGGGCCTGCCGATGGGAGTAATGGCAGACCATGTTTTCTCATATCCCGGATCGTCCACGGTGCGCTCGGTCAGCGTTGCCCCAGGAGCAATGGCATTTACGGTAATGCGGTATTCCGATAATTCGATGACGAGATTTTTGGCCAGCATTTCCAGCGCAGCCTTGGTCATACCATAGGCGGCAAGATTTTTATGAGCCTGATGGCCCGTCACCGATGACAAAAACAAAATGCTTCCTCCGTTTCCCTGCGCTTTCATCTGTATGGCCGCCTGCTGGGCAAGAAAAAAAGAGCCGCCGAGGTTTACCTGCAATACTTTATAAAACGATTCAGGAGAATAGGTAAGGAAATCGCCGAACAAGGTGATCCCTGCATTGGCAATGGCAATGTCCAGCCTGCCGCATTGATCTTTTACTGCGGCAATCATTTCCCTGATGGCAGCAAGCGAAGATACATCGCCATGCAGGGGGCGGCAATCACCCTGCTCTGCCCTGATGCTTTCGGCCGCTTTTTTGGCAAGCGTTTCATCAATATCATTCAAAAAAACAATGGCTCCTTCCAGGGCAAGCTGCCTGCAGATCTCAAAGCCTATCCCCTGTCCTGCGCCCGTTACTATGGCTACCTGATTATCGAAAGCTTTTGTTGCCATGGCAAGAATCTTTGTTTAATGCGAATCGCGGGTTACAACACTGCCGGAGCCTCCTTTCAGAAAATCGAAATCGGCGCCGGCGCTCGCCTGCTCCACGTGCTGAAGATACAAATGTACATATCCGCGATCTGTATGCGGGCTGGGCTCCTGCCGCTGCTTTTTCCTTTTTTGCAATTCCTCATCGCTCACATGCACCTGCAATCTTCGGTTGGCAAAATCCAGCTCTATGATATCGCCATCCTGTATCACCGCAAAATTTCCGCCTAATGCAGCTTCCGGCGAAACATGCAGTACCACTGTTCCGAATCCTGTTCCGCTCATCCTCCCGTCCGAAATGCGCACCATATCGGTAACGCCTTTTGCCAGCAGCTTCTTGGGAAGACCCATATTGCCCACTTCCGGCATGCCGGGATATCCTTTGGGGCCGACATGCTTGAGCACGAGCACACTCGTTTCATCCACCTCCAGCGCAGGATCGTCGATCCTGTTCTTATAGTCTTCAATATTTTCAAACACCACTGCCTTGCCTTTATGCTGCAGCAGCTCCACGGTAGCTGCCGAAGGCTTGATCACTGCCCCGCTTTCTGCAAGATTGCCTTTCAATACAACTACACCGGAAATGGGATTGAAGGGCTGATCGACGGGAGCAATGACCGAGCGGTTGAAGCATTCAGCCTGATTATAATTTTCAGCTATCGTTTTGCCATTGGCGGTAATGCAATCCTGATGAAGAAATCCATCCAGCTCTTTCATCACAGCAGGCAGTCCGCCGGCATAATACAGGTCTTCCATGAAATATTCACCGGAAGGCTGGATATTGGCGATCAGCGGAATTTTACCTGCGGAGGCATCGAAATCTTCGAGCCTGAGCGGTACGCCGATCCTGCCTGCAATGGCCAGCAGGTGGATGACGAAATTGGTTGATCCGCCGATGGCCGCATTGACCATGATGGCATTCTCGAATGCTTTTCGGGTAAGGATATCCGATAG
>CAYYZJ010000868.1:0-10984 GCA_964475615.1 uncultured Flavitalea sp.
CTTTGCGTTCTGCTTTCAGCATTCAGCGTTCAGCATAGCCATGCCCAATGCTCCATCTGCACCAAAACAGCACAGCAACTGGGTGAACGGCCGGCAAAAGCCCTGAATGCCGGCATCCTTTACCTGGCCTTCGCACCGCTCGCCATCTGCGGTTATATCGGTTATCGCTGGTGGAAAAGCAATCGATGAAGCCGCATCAGATATTATCGAGATGAAGCATATTGTGAATAATGTTATCATAAGTCGTACGGATAGTATCGGAGATGTGGTACTGGCACTTCCCCTGGCAAAAGTTTTGAAAGATTATTTTCCCGCAATTACCATCGCTTTTCTCGGAAGGGCATATACCCGCCCGGTGATCGAAGCCTGTAAATATGTAGATGAGTTCATCGACCTCCATGATTTCCTGAACAAAGAAATAAAGATCGGCAGGCAGGAGCCGCAGGCCATACTGCATGTCTTCCCGGTTTCACGGATCGCTTCCCGGGCAAAGCAGTTGAGGATTCCTTTGCGCATCGGTACCACCAACCGCGTTTATCATTGGCTCACCTGCAATGAGCTGGTCAGGCTGAGCAGGAGGAATTCGGATCTGCATGAAGCGCAGCTTAATTTAAAACTGCTGGAACCGCTCGGCATCACGCGTTATTTTTCCTGCGAAGAGATCGGCATCTCATTCGGGCTGGAAAAAATATCCGAACCCGATCCTGCATTCCGCAAGCTCATCCATCCCCATAAATACAATCTTATTCTCCATCCCAAATCGCAGGGAAGCGCACGCGAATGGGGGCTCGATAATTTTATTTCCCTGATCCGCCTGCTCGATCCGGAACGCTATGCTGTTTTTATTTCAGGGCTGGCAAAAGAAAGAGAATGGCTGCAACCGTTGTTCAAAGCCTTCGGCAACAGGATCACCGATATCACCGGCATGATGGATCTGGCGCAGTTCATGGCCTTCATCAATCAATGCGATGGACTGGTTGCCAACAGCACCGGCCCCCTGCATATCGCTGCGGCGCTCGGTAAAGATGCATTGGGCATTTTTTCTCCCCTGCATCCTATTCATCCAGGCCGATGGGGCCCTTTGGGGCAGCGGGCACAGCAATTTGTGCTGAACCGCGATTGCTCCGATTGCAGGAATAACAACGGGGCCTGCCACTGCATCCGCGAAGTTTCTCCAATATCGATCAAGGAAGCGCTGGACAGGGCCGCTGAAAAAAAATACATTGGTCAGCACAGGGCATGGTCAATGGTGAATGATGAGCAGGCCGGCAGAAAATAGTACATTCGTATCTTAAATTGTTTTGTTTGCATGACCAATTTCATTCCTATCTTTCCTTTGAGCATTGTGGTGTACCCGGGTGAAAATCTTAACCTGCATATTTTCGAGCCGCGATATAAACAACTCATTAATGAATGCCACTCTGAAGGAAAGCCTTTCGGCATCCCGCCGGTCATCAATAACAAGCTGACCGAAATGGGTACTCTGGTAAAGGTCAACGAGATCGTACGGGTAGATGATAGTGGGGAGATGGATATCAAAACGCAGGGGCTTAGCGTTTTCCGTATACTCGAAGTGATCAAGGACATACCCGACAAGCTGTACAGCGGCGCCATTGTGAATTATCCCGAAAATATTGAAGACTATCACAAGCGCGAGCTGGTGAAGAAAGTGGTGAATGCCATCAGGCAATTGCATCGCCTGCTCAGGATCAGCAAGGATTTTAAAAAACCGGATGAAGAGCTCACCGCTTATGATATCGCCCATCACGCGGGTTTGTCTGTTGAGGAAGAATATGAAGTGCTGGCCCTGCTGCGCGAAGAGCAGCGGCTGGAATACCTGAAAAGACATCTCAGCAAAGTGTTGCCGGTAATTGCGGAGATGGAAGTACTGAAAGAAAAAGTAAAGCTCAACGGGCATTTCAAAAACCTGGCTTCCTTCGATTTCGATGAATAACCAATATCAACACAGCTTATGTCCGTTACGCTTTGCCTGGATTTTGGCAATACCCGCTTAAAGTGTGCTGTATTTTCAGGCAGGGAGCTCAGCAATCTGTTCGTGCTGGAGAACGGGAGCGTCGACAGCATCAGGCAGCTCGTGGAAACCTGGAAGCCCGGCAGCGTGATCCTGTCTTCCGTTATCAATCACGATCCTGCTATCGAAGATTTCCTGAAAGCATCCACGCATTTTCATAAGCTCGATCATCATTCCAGGATGCCGGTGAGCACGCCGGTGGGAAAGCCGGATACCATTGGGGCCGACAGGCTGGCGCTGGTAGTGGCTGCCGTTGATCTTTTTCCCGGAAAGAACAATCTGGTGATCGGGCTGGGATCTGCCATCACCTATAATTTTGTGAACAAATACCATGAGTTCATGGGAGGCGGCATTTCGCCCGGAATGGAAATGCGCTTCAGGTCGCTGAAAGAATTTACAGCCAGGCTGCCGCTGGTTAAGCCCGACTGGAATTTTCCTTTAGTCGGTTATGATACCAAAACAAATATGCTCAGTGGCGTCATTCTCGGCATGGCCAAAGAGATCGACGGCATGATTGAAGCTTATGAAGAGAAGTACGATAATTTTAACGTGCTTTTAAGCGGAGGCGATGCCGTGTATTTTACCCGCTTCCTCAAAAAAAAGATATTTGCAGACCCTGATCTGATTTACAGGGGACTTTATGCGATCAGCGAGTTCAACAAGTAATGAAACTGAAATACATTTTATATATCCTGAGCGCGCTGTTTCTTTTCAGTTGCGAGAACAATGAGAAAGATCTGCCCTCATTCAGGAAAAAGCAGGTCAGCATCGATGAAGGCCGCCAGATCACGGCCTTTCTCAGTGAAGACGCGAAGGTCAAGGCCAAGCTCATTTCCCCATATATGCTGCGCAAAGAAGCCGATTCACCATATACTGAATTTCCCAAAACCCTGCATGTGGATTTTTATAA
The DNA here is from genome assembly GCA_964475615.1 of uncultured Flavitalea sp. Classification (GTDB taxonomy): domain Bacteria; phylum Bacteroidota; class Bacteroidia; order Chitinophagales; family Chitinophagaceae; genus Puia. Next base: position 2,943 of record CAYYZJ010000868.1, read on the forward strand.
CGACAGCATGGTAGTGGAAAGCCAGTTGGATGCGCGCTATGGAAAATGGTATGAATCCCTGAGCAAGGTTTTTCTGAAAGACAGTGTGGTGGTGAAAAATATCCTGAAAGGCGATACCCTGCATTGCCTTGAATTGTGGTGGGATCAGAAAGCGGAAAAATTCTATACCGACAAAGCCATCCGCATCAATAAAAAAGGCGGAACCATTCTCTATGGACTGGGCCTGGAAGCTCCCCAGGATTTCAGCGGCTATACCATCTTCCAGGTTACCGGGCCTTATGGTGTTCCCGATAGTTTGTTGCCGAATTAATACTGCGATCAGCCTTTAAGCCAGGCCGATATTGAAATGAAAAAATCGCGCCGCACCGCCGGGCATATTTCCTTTTTATTAAAAAATTAATTAAACGTTTGTTTAATTCAAACAATTGTTTAACTTTGTGCTTCTTTTACGGAGAACTATTAAATGTCAGACAAAAAAGACCATATCATAAATAAGGCCATAGAGCTGTTTGCGGTGAAAGGTTTTGAAGGTACCTCCATACGCGATATTGCCGCAGCAGCCGACGTGAACCTGGCCATGATCAATTATTATTTCGGTACCAAGGAAAAATTATTCGAAGCCCTGATTGAAAAAAAAGCCGCCACGACCAAAGGATTTCTCGATGAAATATCGAAAGACAAAACACTTTCTTCTTTTGAAAAGCTGAACCGTATTATTGAAAACTATGTGGAACGGCTTTTCAGCCATCGGCAGTTTCACCGCATCATTCACCAGGAAATCCTGCTCGGCCACCGGGAGCAATTGCAGAAAATCGTTGTCGATCTCCTTATACCCAATTCAGCCATCATCAGGGAAATCATTGAAACGGGTATCAAAAAAGGAGAGTTCAAGAAAGTAGACCCTGAACTTACCGTGACCTCCATCGTTGGCACCATCAACCAGGTGCTGCAATCGAAAAAATATTGCATTGCATTCATGTTCGCCAGAAAGGAGGACGGTTATATCCCTTATGACGATCCAAAATTCAGAAAGCGGGTAATCGACCATATCAAACAACTCATGTATGATCACCTGATACCGCAATCGGCATGAACTCCTAAACGAGATGCACCGGACGATAGCTTGACCATTAGAACAAAAAAAGAATCAAAAACAGATTTAAACATGAAAAAAACAGCAGGGGTTCTGTGTCTCTTACTATTTTCAGTTTTCAGTTCATTAGCGCAGGTTAGAACATTAAGTCTCGATGAAGCGATACAACTGGGCGTACAGAACAGCAAAACGCTTAAACGTTCACAATACAAGATAGATCAGGCGCTGGCCCGCTTGGATCAAAGCAAGGACGCCCAGTTGCCCAGCGCCAAAGTAAGCTTTCAATACCTCCATGCCCTGATGCTGGCGCGCAGCTTTAATTTTCCTGGTTCAACGGGCAAGCCGATGGAATTCCCGTTCGATCTTCCCGCTTATCTGGGCACGCTTTCCATTTCGGAACCGATATTCAACGGCAACCAGCTTAAATATGCGCGCCGCTCGGCCGACCTCATGGTGCAAATGACCAGGCTGGATGCGGAAAAGGATAAGGATGATATCGCATACATCATCATCAATTCCTATATCAACTACAACAAAATACTGCAGAACCAGCTTATCGTTGCGCAGAACATGCAGGATGTGGAGAACAAGCTCACCGAGATCACCAAATACGAAAGCCAGGGACTGGCTACGCAGAACGACGTGCTGCGCTTTCAATTGCAGAAATCGCAGATGCAGTTAACGCAGATCGAACTGGAGAACAACCGCAAGATCGCCAATTACAATATGAATATTTTATTGGGGTTGCCCGATTCAACGGAGATCCGCCTGGCCGATCTCAATTATAAGCTCGATGAGCATCCTGTATTTTCCGACCTGCTTCAAAAAGCAGAGACCAACCGCAGGGAGCTATTGGATCTTTCTTATCAGGATAAGCTGGCCGATATCAACATCAAAAAGATCCACGACCAGAAGCTGCCTACCCTGGCTGCTACCGCAGGCGGTTATTATATCAACCCGACAAAAAAATTCATCCCTACCGATCATACCGTGCTTGCCCCGATAACTTTCGGCGTAGGCGCATCCTGGGATATCGCCAGCCTGTATACCAACAAGAACAAGCTGAAAGAAGCGAATATCCAGAAAGCCGATGTGCTGGAAAGCCGCGAGCAGGCCCTGGATGAGATCAAGAAAGAAGTGCATGAGCGCTACCTGGCTTACCAACAGTCGCTCGACCGCATCAGGGTATTGCAGGATGCACTGGCCCAGGCCTCGGAAAACGAGCGGATCATGGAATCCAAATTCCGCAATAACCTAGCCACTACCACAGACCGGATCGATGCGCAGACCCTTTTGTACCAGGCCAGGATCAACCTGGAGCTGGCCAAATCGGACGCCAGCATTGCCTGGTACGATCTGCAGAAATCTACCGGTCATGTACAACCGTAATTAAAAGTTTAAAAATTATTTAAAAGAAAAGACGTATGAACGAGAACCAAAAAAAGCCCAGAGGAAAAAAGCTCATCTTCCCCATTATCCTGGCGGTAGTACTGGTGGGCGCATTGATCTTCACGGCCAAGGAATATTTTTATTACCAGAGCCATGAAGTGACCGACAATGCCCAGATAGATGCCGATATCAGTCCCGTAATTGCCAGGGTCAGCGGCTTTGTGCAGGAAATCCGCTTTGCCGACAATCAATATGTAAAAGCCGGCGATACGCTGGTGGTGCTGGACGACAGGGATTACAAGATCAGGCTTCAGCAGGCCATTGCTGCACTGACTTCGGCCCGCCAGTCGGTGAATGTATCGCAGTATGTGGTTGATGAAACCAAAACCGGCATTGCCACCGCCGTGGCCAATGTGGAAGCCGCCAAGGTAAGGGTATGGAAGGCCAATGAAGATTTCAACCGCTACCAGAACCTGTATAACGATCATGCCATCACCAAGGCCCAGTTCGATGAAGCAAAAGCAGAAAAAGAATCGGCGGAAGCAGCGCTGGTCGTTGCCCAGTCGCAGGTGCCTGTTCAGAACAGGAAGGTAAGCACCAATGAAAGGCAGGTGAGCGCTACTGCTTCCACGCTGGCCTCCAGGCAGGCAGATGTAGACTATGCCAAACTGCAACTAACCTACACCGTTATAACCGCTCCTGCCAGCGGGGTCGTTTCAAAAAGAAATATCCAGGTGGGGCAATTGGTACAGGCCGGGCAATCCCTGTTTTCCGTGGTGAACGTGAAAGGAATTTATGTTACCGCCAATTTCAAGGAAACGCAGATGGAGCACCTCAAGGTTGGCGAAAAGGTGGATATAGTAGTGGATGCTTTTCCCGATAAAACGATCCAGGGAACCGTTGAATCGTTTTCCGGCGCAACCGGCGCCAAGTTCTCCCTGCTGCCTCCTGACAATGCCACCGGCAATTTTGTGAAAGTGGTGCAGCGTGTGCCGGTAAAGATCGTGCTGCAGAATGATTCTGCTTTCAACGCCCTGCTCCGTCCCGGAATGAGCGTGAAAGTGGTGGTGCATACCAAATAACCATAAAAATTATAGGTTATGCCTGAACATGGATTTAGAAAATGGATCATTACGATAACCGTCATCCTCGCTTCGCTGCTGGAGCTGATCGATACCACCATCGTCAACGTGGCGCTGCCTCAGATCATGGGCAACCTGGGCGCCACGCTCGAAGATGCCGGATGGATCATCACCAGCTATGCAGTGGCCAATGTAATCATATTGCCCATGTCCGGCTGGCTGGGCGATCGTTTCGGACGAAAAAATTATTTCATCACTTCCATACTGATCTTTACCCTGGCTTCTTTCCTTTGCGGAAATGCCGACAGCCTGGGCGAGCTTGTAGCGTTCCGCATATTGCAGGGACTGGCAGGAGGAGGGCTTCTTTCCACTGCCCAGGCCATTCTGATGGAAACATGGCCCCGTGAAGAACTGGGGATGGCCACCGCCCTTTTTGGTCTTGGCGCAGTCGTTGGGCCTACCGTAGGTCCTACAATCGGAGGCTATATCGTTGAACACTTTACTTGGCCTTGGATATTTTATGTAAACATACCTGTTGGCGCTATCGCTGCTTTCTGCGTGTCTACTTTTGTGAGGGAAACACCAAGATATGCGAAAGGTAAACCCATAGACTGGTGGGGTATTTTGTTACTGGCCACCGGCGTGGGCAGCTTGCAGGTAGTGTTGGAAAAAGGTGAAACGGAAGACTGGTTTTCCACCCCATATATTTCGGTACTTACGGTAACTACGATTTTATCTGGAATTTGCTTTATCTGGAGGGAGCTGAGCACGGACCATCCGGTGGTAAATTTCCGGATCTTAAAGAACAGAAGCTTTGCGATCGGTATCATGACCACATTCGTGCTCGGGTTTGCTTTATATGGATCAGTATTCATCTTTCCGGTATTTTGTCAGAACCTTCTCGGATTTAACGCCCAGCAAACCGGCGAATTGTTATTTCCCAGCGGGATGGCCACGATATGCCTGATGCCTTTTGTGGGCAGTATGCTGAAAAGAGGAGTGCCTGGGCAGTTCATGGCCACAGGCGGCTTCTTCCTGTTCTTTGTGTTCACCTGGATGCTGTCCAATTCAACCCTGGAATCGGGAATAAGCGATTTCTTTTGGCCCCTGGTGATCCGCGGAATAGGGATGGCCATTCTTTTCGTTCCTTTGACCACACTGGCCCTGCAGGATCTCAAAGGCCCCGATATCGGCCAGGGATCGGGATTGAATAATATGATGCGCCAGTTGGGAGGTTCTTTCGGAATAGCCATCCTCACTACATTGATCCATATCAGATCGGGACAGGTGCGGAATGTGCTGCTCGAAAATATCAATCCCTATAACCCGGCCTTTCAGCAAAGGCATACTGCAACGATACAGGGTTTTATGAGCAAAGGCCATACGGCTTATGAGGCCCAGCAAATGGCCGACAGGGCGATGGAAGGCACTGTAATCAAACAAACCCTGCTCGTTACTTACGACAATCTTTATCTGATCATAGGCGTATTTGCATTGGCATGCATTCCCATCGTATACCTTCAAAAATTCAAGAGGAATGCGGCCATGCCTGCAGATGCGCACTAAAAATTTTTATAACAATTCTGGTTCAACAGAAAGGAGTTGTTTTACAGCAAGGAATAAGATATATAGCTGAGGCCAAAGAGAGAAAGTCCCGAAGTATTTCGGGACTTTCAATTTGTTTGTACATAACCTAACCAGTAAGGTCGGTGATCATAGGTACAAATTTTACTTCACTTCGCAGGATTTCATGGATGTTGGATCTTAACTGTTAGTTCTGGCCGGATATCAGATTCCGGGGTTAAACAGGAATTATTGGATTTCGTTTTTCCAGGATTTGGAATGGTCTTAGGATATTGGGGTTTTCCGGAACTCTGTTTATCAAACCATGTTTAACGATGTAAACATACAAATTGGATAAGCGGTTACAAGAGCAAAATTGCTTGATCTGGGTATTTCAGTTTTTACCGGTCTTTCCGTAAATCTACTAAGCAAAGCTCCGGCGCCCTGTCATTAAGTTTTTGGACGCTAGATAAATTGGTTTACTTTTAGTTGCATCAAAACATCTTATTCTATGGTTTTTCATGAAAAAACAGCGCTGATCACAGGCGGCAGCCGGGGTATCGGCAAAGCCATCGCCATAAAGCTGGCAAGGGAAGGCGCTAATATCGCTTTCGTCGGCAAAACAACAGAACCTCATCCCAAGCTCGACGGTACCATTTATACTGCGGCCGAAGAAATTGCCAAGGCAGGCCCCGGCAAAGTGTTACCATTGCCGGGCGATATCCGTTATGAAGACAGCATCAATCATATTGTGAGGACCACGGTCAGCACCTTCGGCGGCATCGACATCCTCATCAATAATGCCAGCGCCATCAATCTTGCTCCCACCGAACAAACCGAGCCCAAGCGCTATGATCTCATGCACGACATCAATGTGCGCGGCAGTTTTTTCATGAGCCAGGCATGCATTCCCTATCTCAAAAAAGCATTGAACCCGCATATCCTCAACCTTTCTCCCCCGCTCAACCTCGATCCGGGCTGGTTCTCCAAACATCTCGCCTATACGATGAGCAAATATGGAATGAGCATGATCGTCCTGGGACTGGCGGAAGAGTTAAAGCAGCATCGTATTGCTGCCAATGCGCTCTGGCCAAAGACCACTATAGCCACGGCAGCCGTGCAGAACCTGCTGGGCGGCGATTTCCTGATGCAACGGAGCCGTATACCCGAAATTGTGGCCGATGCCGCTTTCCACATCCTGAAGCGCCCTTCTTATGAAACAACAGGCAATTTTTTCATTGATGAAGAAGTGTTGAAACAGGAAGGTATAACCGATTTCAGCAAATACTCCGTTAATCCCGATCAAAAATTAATGATGGATCTTTTTTTATAACGAAGCGGCAGGCTGCTTATACTCCCTTTCCTGCAATGATCAGGGCGGCAGCGGCCAGTCCTGTGTCCTTGATCAGGTTGGTGAGCGGAAAGCGTGCGGCATTCTCACCGGGCGCCCTGATCACGGCCGGCAAATGAACGGTAAGCACGATCAGCAGCAGGAATATGGCCAGCAGGATTCCCGCCAGCCGTGTTTTTTTGCCGATCAAAAAAGCCACGGCAGCCGCTATAAGCGCAATACCGGTTATATATACCCATGCCACACCTCCAGGAAGGAAGCTGTGATCCATACTCTGCAATCCCGTATCTAAAAAATGATTTACGCCGAAAAAGCCGATGACCAGTCCGTACAGCACACTGCCGGTCCTGGCAATAGATGAATTATTCATGGCAAGCGTTTTTGTTACTCCTAATTTAACAAAAAAATAAAGGAGGACAAGCGACGATCTTTGCACAGAAAGGGCTGTGGAAGGTATAAGGTGGAAGGTGGAGGGTAAAAGGTAGAGGGAGGAAAGAAAACTCCTTCCACCTTATACCTTCTACCTTCCACCCTATTCCGGGCGCATTTGCGGAAACAGCAGCACATCCTGTATGGAAGGCTGGTTGGTCAACAGCATGCATAAGCGGTCTATGCCGATGCCGAAGCCTGCAGTGGGAGGCATTCCATATTCGAGGGCCCTTAAAAAATCGTGGTCGATATACATCGCTTCATCATCGCCTCTTTCCATCAGTTGCATCTGTTCCTCGAACCGTTCGCGCTGGTCGATAGGGTCGTTCAGCTCGCTGTAGGCATTGGCAATTTCTTTTCCGTTTATGATCAGCTCGAATCTTTCCACCAGTCCGGCCTTGCTTCGATGCTTTTTGGTGAGCGGGCTCATCTCCACCGGGTAATCGGTAATGAATGTGGGCTGTATGAAATGATGCTCGCAGGTTTCGCTGAATAGCTCGTCGATGAGCTTGCCTCTCCCCATCGTATTATCAACATGAATATGCAATTGACGGCAGGCTTCCCTCAATTCCGGTTCATCCATATTGCTGATGTCAACGCCGGCATATTGCTGAATGGCTTCATAAATGCTGACGCGCGGATAGGGAGCTTTGAAATCGATCTCCTTATCGCCGACCTGGGTTTTGGTAGATTGATTGGTGGCGATGGCTGCGCGCTCCAGCAGTTGTTCCGTTGTTTCCATCATCCAGAAATAATCCTTGTAGGCAACATAAAATTCGAGGATAGTGAACTCGGGATTATGGGTGCGATCCATTCCTTCATTGCGGAAATTGCGGCTGAACTCATATACCCAGTCGAACCCGCCCACGATCAGTCTTTTTAAATAAAGCTCATTGGCGATGCGCAGGTAGAATGGCACATCAAGTGCATTGTGATGCGTGATGAAAGGCCTTGCCGCCGCCCCGCCGGGAATGCTTTGCAATACCGGAGTATCCACTTCCAGCGCGCCTTTTTCATTGAGGAATTCGCGCATGGCATTGATCATCTTCGTGCGTTTGATGAAGGTTTCTTTCACCTGCGGGTTCACGATCAGGTCGGCATAGCGCTGGCGGTAACGGAATTCGGGATCGGTGAC
>CAYYZJ010000869.1:0-1620 GCA_964475615.1 uncultured Flavitalea sp.
TTCAGTGAAGCTACCTGCCGCTGCAGCGCTTCTATCCGGCCCAGCAAATGATCGATCGCTTCAATGCCTTCGATGTTGATGTCGAGATCATAATGCAGGTGAATGTATCTTTCCAGCTCCGGCAGTTTGTCGCGGTCGATAAACCTTTTTTCTTCGATGGTATTGATCTGTATCAGCCCCTGATCCTGCAGGGAATTGATGAACGAGATTTCGATATTGTAATGCCTGCAAAATTCATCGGCGGCAATTAATGATTCCTCTTGCATATACCAGTTGAATTAGAGTTTGGACAATTGTCTGAACAGTTCTTTCTGCTTTTCAGTAAGATTTTCCGGTATCCTGATCGAATAAGTGACGAATAGATCGCCGAACTCACCTTCTTTTTTATACGCGGGAAAGCCTTTTCCTTTCAGCCTGATCCTGGTTTCATTCTGCGTTTCAGGCTTCACTTTCAGCTTTACCTTGCCGGATAAGGTATCTATGGTTATTTCTCCCCCCAGCACAGCCGTATACAGATCGAGATTGACTTTGGTATACAGATCATTACCCACCCGCTTGAACTGCGGGTCTTCGGCTATCACAAAAGTCAGGTATAGATCACCGTTAGGCCCGCCGTTGGTACCGGGGCCGCCATGGCCTTTCAGCCGGATGACCTGCCCGTCTTCAACACCCGCAGGAATGGTGATCCTGATGTTTTTGCCGTTTACGGTTATGGTCTGCTGATGGGTGGTATAAGCCTCCCGCAGGCTGAGATGCAGCTCGGCATTGTAGTCCTGCCCGCGGAACCCGACATTGCTGCGGCGACCTCTCGATCCGAACATCGATTCAAAGAAATCCGAAAAATACCCTTCATCCTCGGTATCGGTAAAAGCGCCGAACGGATTTTCCGCGCGGCTTCCGCCTGCCGATGCAGACTGGCGCGCCTTTTCAAACGCTTCGGCATGCTGCCAGTCCTTTCCATACTGATCGTATTTTTTTCTTTTCTCCGGATCGCCCAGCACTTCATGCGCTTCATTGATGCGTTGAAATGTTTTATTGGCATCTTTATCGTTCGGGTTCAGGTCAGGATGGTATTTCCTGGCCAGTTTGCGGTAAGCTTTCTTGATCTCATCCTGGGATGCATTTTTATCAACTCCCAATATCTTATAATAATCGATGAACTCCATAATCTTTTCCTTTCATTAAATTAAATCGATAATAAATTTACTAAAACTGGCTTATTTGCGTCTGCTCATTTTGGGCTTTGGTCTACTCAACCGGCCCGATTAACGGATTGCCGCTAATTTTGACGATCAAAATCCAGGATTGCAAATTCAGTCAAAATATTTTAGTCCTGCAGTGCATATCAGCGTCTGGACGCTGCTGCTGGTAAGCCTGGGGCTCATTTTCCGGAATGCTCCTGACGGCCCGGGCCTTTCGGAACATTTTTTTCTATGGTCTAACTTCTATCATATTGCACTCTTCTACCTGAATGCCTATTACCTGTACCCGAAACTATTCAACTGGAAATTATGGTGGCTTTACCTGATTTCGCTTGCCACCATCATGATTGGCTCTTATTATGGGAAATTATTTCTGTTAAAGCTCGCCGATCCGGATTTTGCGCTTAACGCAATTAAC
>CAYYZJ010000870.1:0-4284 GCA_964475615.1 uncultured Flavitalea sp.
ATGGTATCGTGGGGAAAAACATTGACGACCGTGAAATGAAGATCGGCAGGAGCGTTGCTGTTCGCAGTATCGTTGATGGAAGTGCTGCCGCTTTCGCTGTTATTGTTACAGGCGCTTGCCAGGACAACAAGCGCAAGCATCAAGATGATTTTGTTCATGAGGGCAAAAATAAGGTTCAGTCCCTCATTACCGCGACGCGATTTCCAAATTTTGCCTTAAATTTTGAGGTCTGGTTAAAAAACTGTATTTTAGAAGCGCTTATTTTCTGAATACCACCTGTCCTAACCATCTTTTGATGTTTACTACAAGCGTGATATTCATTGCACCTCCGGTTACTCATCGCAACAGTGCGAACAACCCTTGCCAATTTCCTATACTCACTTATCGGATTCTTTTTGATTTTCATACAAAGATGCATATTTGATGCAGGTAAAGTTGTGTGGCATCTTCAGTAAAATTCAATTCCGCTGTAAAGCCAATCCAGACTTGTGAAATACCGGCTTAACAAACTCTAATGAGAATTGTTTTACTGATACCGGTACTTCTCTTCACTCATTTGCTTGCCGTTTCCCAGGAGGAATGCCGTTCTGCCGTTTACAGGCAGGAGCAGATCGCCCGTTCGCCTTCGCTGGCTGCCAATATCGCTGCCGTTGAATCTTTCACTAAAAACTGGCTGGAGAGTAAAAAGAATCAGGCCAATGGAGCCAATGATGCCGGCAAGCGGTTCAGTGTGATCACCATACCGGTTGTAGTGCATGTAATCTACCATACGCCGGCGCAAAACATCAGCGATGAGCAGATCCGTTCGCAACTGGATGTGCTGAACAAAGATTATCGCAGGCTGAATGCCGACAGCAGCAAAACGCCGGAGATATTCCGTTCCTTTGCAGCGGATTGCGGATTTCAGTTCGAGCTTGCCCAGTCCGATCCGCACGGATATGCTACCAGCGGCATCGTGCGCAGGTACAGCAATACCCTCTCTTTTTCATTGGACGATGCCGTCAAGTCATCGGCCGCAGGCGGCGACGATGGCTGGGATGGAACGCATTACCTGAATATCTGGGTTGCCAATCTTGCCAATGGGATACTGGGCTATTCCAGCTTTGCAGGCGGCCCTGTTGAAAAGGATGGAGTGGTGATCCAATACACGGCATTCGGAACCACGGGCGCTGCCGCTGCCCCGTTCAACAAAGGACGCACAGCCACTCATGAGATCGGCCATTGGCTGAACCTGATCCATACCTGGGGAGATGCCGATTGCGGAGATGATCATGTTGACGACACGCCGCCGCAGGAAGCAGCCAACCGCGGCTGTCCGGGATCAGTGAGGATCACCTGCGGAAGCGGACCTTACGGCGATATGTATATGAACTATATGGATTTTACGGACGATGCCTGCATGAACCTGTTTACCTGCGGGCAGCGCGACCGGATGCGTGCGCTCTTTGAGCCCGGAGGCCCGCGCAATGCAATACTTGCATCGACCGGTTTAACAGCAGGTTTGCAATCGCCGTCGGACACGATACCGCTGGTACCCGAAAGCAATACCATGCTTTCGGTTTATCCTAATCCGGCCTCTTCGATCATTTATCTCAGAACCGCAGAAAGCATCAAACCCGGATCAATGCTGGAAATTTATAATGGAACAGGACAGAAGCTGATGATGGTTCCTGTGAACCAGCACCTGCAGCAGTTGAATGTTTCTTCGCTTGGCAGCGGCGTTTATTACCTTCGCTTAACAGGGTATACGATTAAATTATTGAAGCTACAGTAATGCAAATGTGAAAATGTGGAAATGTGGAAATGGGAATAGGGGAATGCTTCCGGCAAATTTTCACATTTCCACATTTCCACATTTTCACATTTTCTCTGAAATTCTCTTTCCTATTTCCGGCGCCAGCGCTACGCCCATTCCGCTCATGCGCACGGCGCAGAAAACAGCAGGCGAGATTTCGGTAATGACCGGTTTTTTTTCATTGCCTATTCCCATGATCCCGCTCCAGCGATGGCCGATCGTGAATGAAGGATGACTGCCGGGGAGAATAACTTCTTTCAAAAATCTTTCCAGCTCCTGCTGGATGGTATCCGTTATCTCGAAACTGCTGGTATGCTCTTCCTCGAATGCTTTATTGCGGGCTCCTCCCAGCAGGATGCGGTTGCCGAGATTGCGGAAATAATAAAACCCTTCGTCGTAATGAAAGCAGCCTTTGAAGCGCAGGTTAGGAATGGGAGAAGTGACGAGAACCTGCCCCCTGGCCGGTTCTACATCAAGCAAGGGAAGCAACTCTTTGGCAAAAGCATTGGTGCAGATGAGGAGCTGCTGTGCAGTGAGATCCACAGACTGTGCGGTTTGCAGCACGATGCCATCGCCCGTTTTTTCGAATCCTTTTATTTCAATATTGTTCAGCACCACCACGCCCATCGACTGGATCAGTTGAAGCAGGGCCTGGCAGAGCCTGCCGGAATGCAATTGTCCTTCCAGCCGGTTTTCGATCAGGTGCTTGGTGCCTGAAAAACCGAATTCGGCTATCCTGGCATCGTTAAGGCGGAATACTTTGGGACTGCCGGTAATTTTTCTGAGCTTCTGGTTGAGCCGGTCGATTTGGGTTCGCAGGTCATTAATGTTCAGTTGCTGGCTTTCCGTGATCAGCTCATATCCTCCCGTTTCTTCATAGCCGATCAGCTTATCGCGGAATAATTTCCTGATCCTGCTCAGTCCGCGAAAACGCATTTCCACCAGCTCCAGCATGCCGTCTTCACCCATTTTTATGGTATCGGCAATGAGTTCGGTAACGCTGCCGAAGCAGGCAAAGCCGGCATTTCGGGTACTCGCGCCCGTTGGAATGATGCCGCGGTCTACAATGGCAATGGAATATTTGGGATACCGTTTCTTCAGGTAATAGGCGCTCCACAAACCAACCAGTCCGCTGCCTAGGATGATGATATCTTTAGGCGAGTAGAAACTTTCTTTTTCCCATATTGATGCAAGCATTTGTCTGAACTGGGATTAGTGGGATGAATGGGATTTTTGGGAGATGGATGTCTGAACCCGGATGTCTGAATCTGAAAGATGGGATTTTTGAATAAAAAGGCTTATCCTTTTCCCATCCATCCTAAAAATCCCATTCATCCCAGTTCAGACTTCAGCTACTACAGATGTATCGCTTCCCCGTACGCCGCTTCGATCGCATCCTTGACGCTTTCGCTGATGGTCGGATGCGGATGGATGCTGTTCAGCACTTCGTGATAAGTGGTTTCGAGCTTGCGCCCTACTACGGTTTCAATGATGATCTCCGTAACATTATAGCCGATCATGTGCGTGCCCAGCCATTCGCCGTACTTGGCGTCGAAGATCACTTTGATGAAGCCCTCATTATGTCCGGCTGCAGAAGCTTTTCCCGAAGCGCTCAGCGGGAATTTACCCACTTTTATTTCATAGCCTGCATCGCGGGCCTGCTTTTCGGTCAGGCCCACAGAGGCGATCTCCGGAGCGCAATAGGTGCAGCCCGGCACATTGCCGTAATCGAGCGGCTCGGGCTGATGCGAATATTTCTTTTCAGTATAACCGATATTCTCCACGCAGATGATGCCTTCCTTGGAAGCCACATGCGCCAGCGCCTGGCCGGGAACGCAATCGCCGATGGCATAGATGCCGGGAACATTGGTTTGATAATATTTATCGACGCTGATCTTTCCCTTGTCGGTCTTTATGCCAAGTGTTTCCAGTCCGATGTTCTCGATATTGGCCGATATGCCTACTGCGCTCAGCAGGATATCCGCTTCCAGCGTAATTTCGCCGGAAGGCGTTTTCACTTTGGCTTTAACGCCGTTGCCGCTCGTATCCACGCTGGTCACTTCGCTGCCGGTGAGGATTTCCATGCCGGCCTTCTTGTATATTTTTTCGAGTTCTTTGGATATCTCTTCATCTTCAACCGGAACGATCCTTGGCAAAAATTCAACGATAGTTACTTTGGTTCCGAGCGTATGATAGAAATAGGCGAACTCCACACCGATGGCGCCGCTGCCTACTACGATCAGGCTTTTTGGCTGCTGCGGCAGGAACATGGCTTCGCGGTAGCCGATCACTTTTTTACCGTCCTGCTTGAGATTGGGCAACTCACGGCTACGTGCACCTGTAGCCAGGATGATGTGTTTGCCTTCCACGGTCTGCGTTTTTCCATCGGCAGCGGTCACTTCGAGCTGGCCTTTTGCTTTCAGTTTGCCATAGCCCATGATCACATCGATCTTGTTCTTCTTCATGAGGAACTGGACGCCGTTGTTCAT
>CAYYZJ010000871.1:0-8513 GCA_964475615.1 uncultured Flavitalea sp.
CGGCGAATGCGATATAGTTTTGCGGCAACCGGGTCAGCTTCGTAAAGGCAGTCCAGCCAAAAGGAAGAATGAATAAAATTAATAAACAGACCAGTCCGGTAAGCACAAAGAGCAATGCCTGTTTTTTCTGTTTATTCAGCAGCAGAAAAAGCAGGAATGCGGGTATCCATCCGATCAATGCATACCGGCTCAGCATGCAGAGCGAAGCGACAATGCCGGTGAGCACGATGCGATCGCTGAACAGCGCAAGCACGATGAGCGAATAATACAATACCACTACTCCTTCCTCGCTCATGCTGATAAAGCCGTGGGCATCATCTTCGGCCAGCAGCCACCAGAACAATACTGCCGCCAGGATCAATAAAAATAATGGCCGAAGCCAATCCTTTCCCGCACGGATCATCCATAAAAAAATACTGAACACGATGAACAGGCAGGCTATCGTAACCCAGCGCAGATCGATATGCAGGATCAGCGCCGGTGCAAAAGGAAGCCATAGCGCCGGAAGATAAATAGGGCTGACGCCGTTCCAGATATCGGGAATGATATCATACGCCTGTTTCCAGTGCCCGTTCAAAAAGCGCTGGTTCATGACAGTGATGACCGGAAGCATGTCCGCATAATCGGGATCGACAGGAATAAGACCGAACCAGTAGCGCGGAATAAAATACATGAACACGATCATGATGATGAACAGGCAGGCTTTGATAAACAGGAAAAATCTTCCGGCTCTCATTTGTTTAAAACCAAGCGGCCTTGCCTGTGGAAGAAAAAGGACAAGCAGGGCAATGCTTATCCCGGATATGAACCATACAATGGAAAAAAAAGCAGTATGCGACTGGAGCTTCAGACCATAAGTGGCGCTTAGCGTTTCTGCGGCGAATGCAATGAGCAATCCTGTTTTTACCTGCGTTTGGCCATGCATATTTTCCGGAAAGAATAATAAATATATTTATTTAAAACCAAACGCATGTTTATATATTTGACAAATAGTTAATACTCCACTATGAAATTACTGGAAGGAAAAACCGCCATTGTAACCGGCGCCAGCCGCGGCATTGGCGAAGCGATTGCCCTGAAGCTGGCCGAACATGGGGCCTGCATTGCCTTCACTTATCTCAGCAGCGAAGAAAAAGCCAAAGCCCTGGAAGAAAAGCTCAACCGGCTGGATGTAAAAGTGAGATCCTATAAAAGTAACGCTGCCGTATATGCGGAATCGGAAGCATTCGTGAATGAAGTGATAAAGGAATTCGGAACAGTGGATATCTGTGTGAACAATGCCGGCATTTCAAAAGACAATCTTCTGCTTCGCCTGACGCCCGAGCAATGGGATGAGGTCATGGACACCAACCTGAAAAGCGTATACAATATCACCAGGCAGGTAATTAAGCCCATGATGAAGGCCAAAAGGGGATCCATCATCAATATGAGCTCCATCATCGGCATCCGCGGACAATCGGGCCAGTCGAGCTATGCCGCTTCCAAGTCCGGCATTATCGGCTTTACGAAAGCCATCGCCCATGAGCTGGGCAGCCGCAATATCCGCTGCAATGCCATCGCTCCCGGTTTTATTGAAACGGATATGACCCATTATCTGAAAGATAGTGATGCATCCAAATCTTTCCTGGAAAAAACTCCTTTAGGCCGTTTCGGCACAGCAGAAGAAGTTGCCAATACCGCGCTGTTCCTGGCCAGCGACCTGAGCTCTTTTATTACAGGTCAGGTGATCAGCGTATGCGGGGGGTTAAATATTTGAGGTAAAAGGTGTGAGGTGTAAGGTATAAGGTAAAAGGTGTAAGGCCTTATGCCTTTTACCTTATACCCTACGCCTTTTCTTAAAAACTTAACAGTCTCCATTTCTGATTCTCTGGATGCTGTATTATTTTTGCGCACTGCATGATAAAGAAAAAATGCATATCGTGTTTTCTTATCCTGGTATTGAGCATACAGCTTCTGCCGCTCAGGCAGATGATCAGTTGGCTGCAAACCAACCAGGTAACGGAAGAGATCATGCATGGCAGCGATTCCGGCAAATCCAATCCTGGTCTCGATGAAGTGCACAAGCATTTTCTTGCAGAGCAGCACCTGCTGGATGCCCGGTTATTCATTTCCTCATTCGAATCCTTCGTACATCAGGCAGAGACCCTGATCATCAGGCATGCCGATGATATTCTTGTTCCGCCTCCCAATTGCTAGGCTTTTCTCAATTTTTTATTACTGCTTGCCTGATGAAAATCGATTCTTCATTCATCATCAGAAAAAAATATTTTTTATGAGAAAGCTGTTTCAAAACGCAGCGGCAGATATTCCTGCTGCTGTGGTGGTATTTTTAGTGGCATTACCGCTTTGCCTGGGTATTGCCTTAGGCTCCAATGCGCCTTTGTTTTCAGGGATTATTGCCGGCATGGCAGGCGGCATCGTGATCGGCATACTGAGCGGATCGGCGCTAAGCGTAAGCGGCCCTGCTGCGGGACTTACAGCAGTAGTGGCAACGGCTATCGGCAGGATGCCTGCTTATGAGGCCTTTTTATTATCGGTGATCATTGGCGGAGCATTGCAGCTCGTCTTTGGATTTCTCCGCGCAGGCATCATCGGCGATTATGTGCCCAATGCCGTGATCCGCGGCATGCTTGCCGCCATAGGCATCATCCTTATCTTAAAACAATTGCCCCATCTGGTTGGATACGATAAAAATTTTTCGGGCGATGAAGCATTCATCCAGATCGACAGGCACAATACTTTTTCGGAACTCATCTATTCCATCAATTATCTTTCGCCTGCAGCCATGCTGACCGGTGTCTTATCTATCATCATCCTGGTATTGTGGGAGAAGCCGTTTATCAAAACAAAAAAGCTCGCCAAATTTATTCCGGGGCCGCTGGTGGCGGTTATCTTGTCTGTTATCATCAATCAATTGTTTATTCAGTCGGGATCGAAGTTTGCCATCGGGAAAAATCATCTGGTGAGCTTGCCTGAAGCCAGCGATTTCAATTCTTTCTTCAGCTTTTTCAGGTTCCCCGACTGGCAGTATCTGGGCAATGCGCAGGTATGGACAACCGGCCTCACCATTGCGCTGATCGCGAGCCTGGAAACCCTGCTGGCCATTGAAGCGGTCGACAAGCTCGATCCCTATAACCGCAGAACGCCTACCAGCCGCGAGCTGAAGGCACAGGGCATCGGCAACCTGGTATCGGGTTTACTGGGCGGATTGCCGGTAACTTCGGTTATCGTTCGCAGCTCCGCGAATGTGGATGCCGGCGCCAGGAGCAAGTTTTCGACCATTGTGCATGGATTTCTGATCCTGCTGAGTGTGTTGTTCATTCCTGCATTGCTCAATAAAATTCCGCTCAGCGCACTGGCGGCAATATTGATCGTTACGGGATACAAGCTGGCCAAGCCTTCCATATTCAGGGAATTTCACCGCAAGGGATGGGATCAGATCGTTCCTTTTGTGGCGACCATCATCGCCATCCTGCTCACCGACCTGCTCATCGGCATACTGATCGGCATGGGCGTGGGATTGTTCTTCCTCATCCGAAGCAATTTCAGGTCGGCCGTAATGGTAGTGCACGACGATAATAGATACCTGATGCGTTTCCGTAAGGATGTATCTTTCCTGAACAAACCCATCGTGAAAGAAAAGCTGGAATCGGTGCCCGGCGATGCTTCCGTACTGATCGATATGACGCGCGCCGATTTTATCGACAAGGACATTATCGATGTGATCAATGAGTTCATGCATCATGCGCATTTGAAGAACATCAGGGTGCAGATTAAAAAGAATTCCGGCAAGTCGTTCCATCAGCTTGTCGGCGAACAGGCGGCATAACCTATTTTTGTTAAACCTAAACGGATTCTATGCATTCAATAGATAAACTGATACTGGAAAATAAAGCCTGGGCCGCGGAGAAAAAAGCCGACGACCCGCAATATTTCGAACGCCTTGCCCACCTGCAGACGCCGGAGTTTTTATGGATAGGATGCAGCGACAGCCGCGTGCCTGCCAATGAGATCACCGGCACGCAGCCCGGAGAGATTTTCGTACACCGCAATATTGCCAACCTGGTCATTCATACCGACGTGAATCTGCTGAGCGTGCTGGAATACGCAGTGGTTCACCTCAAGGTAAAGCATGTTATCGTTTGCGGTCATTATGGATGCGGTGGCATCAAGGCGGCCATGACGAATCACGATTACAAGCAGGTGCTGAATATGTGGCTGCGCAATATCAAGGATGTGTACCGCCTTCACCGCGAGGAGCTGGATGCCATTGAAGATATCGACAAACGGGCCGACCGCTTAACGGAGCTGAATGTGCAGGAACAGGTAATGCACCTGGCTAAAACCTCCATCATTCAAAGAGCATGGAAGCATGAGCAGCGCCCGCAATTGCATGGATGGATATATGGATTGAAGGACGGGATCATCAAGCCGGTATTTGAAATGGGAGCCAATGCGAATATCGATTCGATTTATGTGTATGATGATCTGTAAAAGAAAAGGCCCTGAAAACTCAGGGCCTTTTTGAATCTATCCTACTTAAACCAAAATGAGAAATCGTTATTTCATCCACCAGACCTTGATGGCTGAAGTATTGCCGCCCATTTTATTTATCTGGGTGTTATAGTTGTCTGTATTGTTCACCGCCTCATCCTGGGCATAAGGCAGGCGGTAAAATGTAGCATAGGTAGCGGAGGGATGGCTGTTGGGATCCACGGGAGTGTTGCCGGTCCTTCTCCACAAATTAAAGGCAAGCCAGGGCTGGCGGAAAAAAGACAACCATTCCTGCGCATATATTTTCGTCAGCGCATCGTCATTGGAACCGGTGAAAGCTACTTTCGGATTGGCAAACAAGGCATCCATCTCCGCCTGGGTTGGCGGAGGCGGCGCAGCGGCCGACCAGTTTTCACTGGCATCGTCGGTATTAGCAGCGATATTGTACCAGAAATTTACCGAAGACGTGATGCCTGCCTGGTATTCGGTTTCAGCGGTGCTGAGGCTCTGGCTTACTCCCAATCCTCTTGCATACGCCTCGGCCTTCAGGAAATGCACTTCAGCCTCGGTCATGATCAGCTCCGGGATATACCATTCGTCCTGCACCAGGTACCAGTTAAACGGAGAATAGATGCAGTCGTTTTTCTGCGTGGGATCTGTTTTTGAGTAATAAGCATTGATGGCATCGCCGGTACTGACCCCGATGGTATAAGGTGCCCAGTCGCCCGCCTGGTTGGTCGTTACAAACAGATAAGCCCGGGGATCGAATATCCCGGCAGTGGTATTGTTATCGGAAACCAGGTTCCACATGGTGCTGCTCATGCGCACAAAACCCGCGCCGCCTGATGAGAAACTCCACCATCTTACCCAAAGATCATAACCGCCCAGCGATTTCGGCCACATGCAGACATCATTGCCTTCGTCGATCAGCGGGGCGCTTCCGCTTAATGCATCCTGGATGATGGGTGTTGCGGTGGTGGGATCTTTTTCGACCATCTGCATAGCATACCGCAGCCTGAGCGAATTGGCGAATTTCAACCACATGGTCATATCGCTCCCGAAGAATGTATCGAAGCTTCCGAGCGAGGCATAAGGATTTCCCGATGAGGTTGTAGCGCCGCTTTGCGTGTTGATATTTTTTACTGCCCAGGTAAGGTCGCTAAGCAGCGAATCATAGATGAGCTGCTGTGCGTCGTAGGCTACCCGGAAGCTGGAAGGATCGCCGGAAGCATAGGCCCTGCCTGCGCTGAAATAGGGGATATCGCCGAACTGATCGGTCACCCGGAAGGTCTTGTAGGCGCGGAGTATGTATAATATTGCCTGGATATTGTTCATCGATTCCCTGTCTGAAACGGCATTGATCTTGTCCTGGATCAGGTGCATGTTCTGAAGCGCCCCGTAATAATCATTCCAGATATCGTTCACCCCGTTATCCAGCACATATCCGGATACGCTGGAGGTTGCCCCCAGTTGGGTAACCGGATAATAATAATCGTTATGCACAGATGCTTGTTCCTGTCCGCGCAAAAAAAGCGTGCTGATGATATTATTGACCAAGGGACCGATGGTCGTTTCCGAAGGAGCATTATGCGTTGCATTGAGTTCCTGAAAATTTTTGGTGCAGGAAGAAAAGACCAGCATCCCCAATAACAGGTACAGCAATATATTTTTTGAATACGTCATATTGTTAAGCGTTTATGCAGTGAATGATTGGATTAAAATGATAATCTTAATTGCGCTCCCAGCGAACGGACCCCGGGCAAAGAAGCAAATTCGATCCCCTGTGCATTGCCGGCGCCATTCACCCCTTCGGGATTGATATGGTCGGGCAATGAACTGTAGAGGTAAAAAAGATCCCTTCCGACCAGGGAAACCGAAGCAGCCTGGAAGACCTTTGTTTTTTTCACGATCCTGTCGGGAATGGTATAGTTGATCGATAATTCCCTTAATTTATACCAGGTGTCCCTAAGCACGCCGCTGCTGTGGATCCATTGGCTGTTATTAGGTCCGCTGCTCCATACCCCGTACTGCATGTATTTGTAATAGTAATGAACCACCGTGGTATTGGGAGTACCGCCGGGGTACACGCCGGGAAGGATCACCCCCCATTTGGTTTGAGTACCGTCGGGAGTGGTATAGTCAAGGCCTCCGCCATCCCTTTCCTTCAGGGTTTCGGGTGCAGTGCCCTGTTGCATCATCGAAGCATAGGTCCCGCTCCAGATATCCCCGCCGATCTTGCAGTCGATCAGCGCGCTTACGGAGAAACCGCCCCTGAATGTAAAGGTATTCGTTATGCCGCCGCGGAATTTCGGGGTGGCATTCCCGATAGGAACGATACTGGTAGTGGCCTGGTACATGGTCCCTTTCATGGCAGCAGCCGTTGTGGCATCTACCCCGAAGTTTTTCATGATCAGCGATTCGTCCTGCAGCAGCCGCTGATGTGTTTTATCATCATATACATAATCATATCCGAGGATGGTGCCGAATTCTTGACCGACCACTGCGGAGATATACGTACCATTTGCACCCCAGATATTGTTCATATCGACCCGGGTTGCTCCCGGCGACAAGGATAAAAGGCGATTGTAGTTTTTGGACATATTGACGCTGATGTCCCATTTGATGGATGGGGCGTCGACCACTCTTGCGGTAAGCAGCATTTCGAGACCGGAGTTTTCCAGTACGCCGGTGTTGATGATGATGCTGGACACGCCCGATGTGACCGGCAGCGGGGAATTCAGCAACTGGTTTTTGGAACGGCCATGATAGTACCGGAAATCAAAATTGATCCGGTTCTTCAGGAAGCCCAGCGTGATACCGAAATCCGCAGTCTTGTTGATCTGGGGCTTGTAGTTTACCGCAGGCAATGAACCGGGCAGGCTGGCGGTAGGATTGCCTGCAAAGCTCCCGGTGTTATAGACGGTATTGATCACATAAGGCGGTACATCGACTGCCCCTTCTGCCCAGGCGGCCCGCAGTTTACCAAAACTCAGGATGGCCGGATCGATATTAAGCGCATCCGAAAAAATATAGCTTGCCGAAAAAGAAGGGAAGAAATAAGACCATTGATTTTTCGGCAGGGTTGAAGACCAGTCATTCCTTGCCGTAACATCGAGATACAGATAATTTTTGTAGGAAAGGTTGAGGAAGCCGTATAATGAATTCAGCTTTTTATCGAACCAGGTTTCCGTGGGGATGGCCCCGGTCTGTGGCGAACCTGTATAATTGCCGAAATAGGTCAGGTACGGAACGGCATAGGTTGAATTATCGGTTGCCGATATTCCGTACGATGATCTTTTGTATGCGGTTCCGCCGACAGAAAATTTAGCGCTGATCTCGGATTTGCCGATATTTTCCTTGTGCAAAGTAGCCAGCCAGTCGTAGTTATTGGCCACATCCTTGGTGAGCCCGTTGGCATATTTTCCGCCAACAGTGCCCGTGGGATCGGTGGGATCGTTAACGGCTTTGTCCTGGTTATTGTTGGCATCGATGCTTGCCCGGAACATCACGTTGAAAAAGCTCGTTACTTCATAGTTCAACTGCGCGGAACCGATCAGTTTATTCCGGGTAACATACTCGTTGTTGGCATAAGTGTTCCAGTATATATATTGGGCGCTTCCATTCCCGGCCCAGGGAAAGCCGCTGAACTTGTTTTGTGAACCGTCGGGCAAGCGGTAATTGCCGTTATCTGCTTTGCCTTTATAATCCCGGCCATAGGCGTACACCAGGTTGGACTGAAGGCCGCTTTCGGTATTTCCCAGCGCCGGCGCATTGTGATAGGTATTGGTGAAATAGGAAACGTTGATCTGTATATTCACCCGTTTGGTGAGTTTGGCGCTCGCCCCTATATTAAATGTATTCTGGTTATAATCAGAATTGGGAATAATGGCGGTGTTGTTCAGGCGCGTATAGGATGCCCTCAATGTTCCCCATTCGTTGCCGCCGGAAACAGCAATATTGTTCGTGAACTGGTTGCCGTCCCGGTAATAGGAATTAAGATTGTTGGGTTGGGGGTTGTC
>CAYYZJ010000872.1:0-7538 GCA_964475615.1 uncultured Flavitalea sp.
AAATCCTCAAAAAAATCTTCAATTCTTCCGTCAGCAATTTCATATTTTACCCGAATAAGCACTTCATGACAGTCCGGATTAAGATCAATAATTAAATCGCCCAATACTCCCAATTCAGCAATAGCTGGATCATAATCCACAGTAATAGCCATTTCAATCATGGGCATAATTGCCCTGATATCAGCCAGCTCAGCGCCGGAAACCCGTTGACGCAAAGCATCCTTGAATTTCTCTATCTCGGAAACATTGAAATCATAGAGGCTAAAAAATGCCGACCGATCAGAAAGCAACCGACGAAAAATTTCTGTAAGAGAGGTTTTGCCGGAATTGTTTCTACCGACAATAACCGTTGTGCTGTCTTCAAGGGAAATCGTTACATCTTTTAACAGCCTGAAGTTTTTGATTTGGAGTTTTGTTATTCTCATAAGCAAGGTTTAAATCCTTTTTATTGTTGTTTCATTACTCATTTGCTAAAGAAACACCGTGGTAAAGTCCATACTAATCTCATACCCTCACAACATTTAGTAAAAGCTACTGAAAATTCTTTTTGCATGCAATTTTCGCGATAGGAGTTGAGCGAATATTCAGTATATCCGGACAAACAGGTCAATCAAGCGGATAAACGACAGGCGGGAGAAATATGCCGCTGCCTGTGAAAGCTTCAAAATTGGCTAAATAAATTAGTGATTTCTAAAGTTTTTCCCCAAATTTGTTAGAATTTTCAATCAGCCCTAATCCTCAAAGCAACCGTAAGATGAGTAACGAAATTTATTACGCATGACATATACCAACAAGCAGGGGCCTGCATATTTCCGAGGTAGAAAGCGGCCTGAAATGCCAGTGCAAATGTGCCGGGTGCGGCGAAGTCCTTGAAGCGGTAAAAGGGGATATCCGTAAACATCATTTCCGGCATTCGAAAAATGCAAACTGCCGTGGTGGTATAGAAACGGCGATTCATATCCGTGCAAAACAAATCATCGCTGAAAATACTCAAATCAATATTCCTGGTCGCCGGATAGCCTATTCCAATCCGCGAATAGAATACCGGTTGAGCGAAAGAATAACCGACGTCACGGTCGCGGTGGATGAAGATGATATACATTTCGAGATCAGGGTTACCCACGCCGTTGACAGGGAAAAGAGAAAGTTCTATAAAAATGGAAATCACAAATGCGTTGAGATTAACCTCTCTTTTCCAGACTTAGGAACTCTTTCACCGGCCCAATTGGAAAAAAAGGTTTTAGAAGAAACGACAAACAAGTATATCGTCAATTGGGAAGGTAAAGAGGAACACGTGAAAGAACAATATGTTTCTTTATTGGATGATGTTTGGCAGTTTTTGCTGTTTACCGTTATAATTAGTTGCTTTATCTGGCTAATACTGCCAAAAAGAAAAGGCTTTTAAAAGTAAATTAGTGCTACAATTTTCAGTCATGGTTTTGGAAAAAGAGATTTATTTAGGAGCTTATGAAATGTTTCCCCAGATTACGTCTGCAGGGATAATATCAGAAGAAAGATTTTCCCGACTCATCATGCAATTTCGAGATGGATTCCTACACGCAAAAAATTACTACGAGCGGATTGCGAGACATCGATCACCGATGGAAGTCCGAAATGAAGTTCGACGGGAGTCGTATGATTATCTGAGAACGATAGACTATAGGCCCGAAATGCAGGATTTAGAGGTAAAGAACGGACAGAGCATTTTGGGATATGTTCCGACGCGTATCAAACAAATCTGGGAATCAGATAAAGCCATAAAAACACTCTATAAATCAACAGCAATTTATTGCGAGTTGACAGGAAAAGATTTTAATACCATAGCGGTCCATATTGCCGAACGAAGGGGAATAGAAAAGGCTGCGATAAAAATCAGTTGGGATATTCGACGGTCAACCCAAAACCAGGGCAAGCCTGCAAGACCCCGGCAATTTATGGGCAATATCAATGTTGTAAATGGAGCGCCTTTGCTAAAATCGCTGAGCGATTACGAGTGCGGCAAAACTCATGTGGCACAAATAAGCAGCCAGGACATTGAGATTGAGCAATTTGATACCGATCCTTTTAATGGGTTTGAATTTCCGCAAGATTTTCCCAATTGCTGTGAAAAGCATCGGTCACTGCTGAAAGTGGCGGAAGAGAAATTTCAGCAATTCCCGGATTGTTGTCAGTGGCATCGGAACCTGCGCAAAGCAAGCTGGTTTGATAAGGATAATTATTCCTACATGCCGCTGAAGGTGGTAACTACGTCGGTCTATACCTGGGACTGTCTGGCAAAATGTATTGATAATCCCGATTGGTACAAAGAGATTACTGATTACATTAACTACACTATAAAAAGCTTTGGACAATTTCCCGACGGGTTCGGGGCACCCTTTGGCCTTAGTTTATACTTAGATGATCTAAAACATGATATAGAGTCGGAAAAAAAT
The DNA here is from genome assembly GCA_964475615.1 of uncultured Flavitalea sp. Lineage (GTDB taxonomy): Bacteria > Bacteroidota > Bacteroidia > Chitinophagales > Chitinophagaceae > Puia. Next base: position 2,433 of record CAYYZJ010000872.1, read on the forward strand.
ATTCCCGCCGCCAAAAAAGAAAGGTTATTGGTTTTTATTCAAGACTACTGTAACCACGACAGGCTAATCGAACCAGTTGATCTCAACCTACTAATTGGAAAGTACAAAGAATGGTTAAAAATATTCCCTTTCGACCTCCCTTTTTTCGAGAAATTAAGGCCTTTTTTCGAGGGGCAGATGCCCATACTTTCCGGCGCAGGAGAAACGAATATGTATACCGGAATTACTGCTTTCAAATTGAAGAGCAAGGAGGAGCTAATTGGCTTTCTCGCCCAGACTACTTTACGGATCACACAGGAAATAAACTCGCTAAACCTGTACAAGCAGGGCCAGCTTCAAAATGCGTTCGAAATGCAAAGGCAGGTGATCATTGCAAGAAGAGAGCTTGAAATCGGGGAATTGGATAAGGCAGACTGGAAAGACAGAAAAGAATATATAAAACTGCTAAAGAAATGGCTCGCCGGGGAGAAACGATTTCTTTCGGAGATAATGCCAATAATAAAAAAGGAGCATTCGATTGCCAACTTCATTGCAAATATGGTTGATGGAATAAGAGAGTTGCAAGGCAGTGATACCGACGCCCCCTGCATTGTAAATGTTCGAAATGATTTGCCGGACAAAGAGCATTCATTTAGATCCTGGTTTAAAACTTTTTTAGCAGGACGTTATCCTAACGCGGTAATCAGCGCAGAGGAAAAGAAAGGTGGCGGCAAGATTGACCTGAAGATTACACAAAAGCCCCTCGGAAGTTTTATAGTAGAATTCAAAGGATGGTGGAATTATTTTAAGACAAATGCACCTGAGCAGCTTTGCAGCTATTTAACGGATTTTGAGAAGGAGGGGTATATTTTCATGATCAACCATTTGAAGCATACCGATATTAACGATGCTTACAAAGCGCTGGTGACCGGTCCGGCAATGAAGTATGTAAATGATTCCTGGCAGGAGCATCAAATTGAACAGGCTGATCTTGTCGTTTTTGAATCGAGGCACAAGTTTGCTGTGAAGGAGAAAACGATTTACCATTTTATTTTCAACGTTCACTTTTCAAACCAGGTCGATAAAACAAGCAGGAAGAAAAAATGAGGATCGGTTTATGAAAAAAATATTACGAAAACCGGAAAACTGTCAAGACTTCAAAAGCCTGAGTCTCTTTTCCACAAAAATTGTGGCACGTTTTTCCATGGATAGTGAGATTCCCAAGAAAATCAAGTCGTTGATTTTAAGACACTTTTATTTGATCTATGAACTGCAAAAGGGTTATCAGGGATTCGACTATGCTCCCCTCACCTCCACAGATAGACGAGCTTTTCTTTTATTTAAAAATGAATCAATCATTGTCCATCTGTTCGTCTTCGAGCCTTTGATCCAATGGCTTTTCGTGATAGGCATTAAGCAGCTCCGCTTCTTTATTCTGCTTGTCCAATGTCCAATTGTCGGTCAGGGAGGTTTCAATCCAGATATTCCCCGATTTTCTGAATACCTGGGCCGAAAGTCCAAAGGTTTCCCAGAAATCATTCTCCACCTCCGCCACGGTTCTTTTGCTGTCTATATTGATGCGTCCTGATTCATAGAATTTCGTCAGCTCTTGTATGCTTTTGCCGGCATCGATCTTCTCTGCTTTCGGGGAAGGCTTGTTTTCCGGATGCCGGTTTTTAAAGAATTCCAACTTTAAAAAAGGATAAAAGGCATTGAACTCTTTTTGAATATCCCTGATCTTAATATCGCTGTCTATTCGCAATTCCATGTATAATAGTTTCAAATAATTTTACTGCTATAACAAACAAAAATATTATAAAGAGATGGCGGGCAAAGCTGATTAATATCAGCAGGCCCATTGATTGTGCTCACAAACCGGGGAACTTAATCAATTGACGCATTCAGCGCTGATAATAATCATTATCGCCAATGACTGCCATCATTCGGCAGCGATTGCATAACAGGTACCTTCAATAAAATAGTCAAATCTGAAAATAATGTTTGGAAAATTAAATGAGCGGGAAATCGAGGAAGTGCTTAACTATCAGATCATCCGGATAAAGGAGAAAACCGGCCGTTTCGAAAGCCATTCAGTCACATTTTATTATCCATAGGACGGCTTATGAAATTCTCTTTCAAACATCCTTATTCCTTCGCTCCCGAATACTCAAGGCCGGTAGCTTATTACTGCATGGAATATGCAATACATCAGCCTTTGAAATTATACGCAGGCGGTTTAGGCTTTCTGGCCGGCTCGCACATGCGAAGCGCTTTTGAACTAAAGCAAAATATAGTCGGGATAGGCATATTATGGAAATACGGCTACTATGATCAGGTTCGGAAGATGGATCAGGCCATGGATGTTCTGTTCGAGGAAAAAGTATACGGCTTTCTCAAAAAGACAGACATCAAATTTACAATAACAGTATCCGGTCATGAAGTATGGGTAACGGCTTATTACCTCTCCCCGGAAGTATTTAATACGGCGCCTATATTTTTTCTCAGCACTGATTTACCTGAAAATGACTATCTCGCCCAAACCATCTCTCATAAATTGTATGATTTTAATCCTGAAACAAAAATAGCCGCAGCGATCCTGTTGGGGATAGGCGGTGCAAAGCTGATGGATTATCTGGACTGGAAGCCTGAAGTATATCACCTCAATGAATCGCACGCGCTGCCGCTCGCATTTTATCTTTACGATAAATACAAGAATATTCAGGAGGTGAAAAAAAGGCTGGTATTCACCAATCATACTCCTGAAGAAGGTGGCAATCTCCAATCAGATATGCTGCTGCTTGAAAAGATGGGCTTTTTCTGCGGAGTGCCGGTTACAGAAGTAAGGGCTGCCGCCGGACTGGAAACCAGCCTGCTGAACCATACCTTGACTGCGCTTCATTTATCGGGTATTGCCAATGGCGTATCCAGGTTTCATTTGCAAACGTTAATGGGTATATGGGGAAAGTATAAAGATATATGTCCGATCATTTCAATTACCAATGCACAAAACTTCAGGTACTGGGCAAATCACGATATGTATAAGGCCCTGAGGGAAAAAGACGACAGCCGGCTTCAGGAGTTGAAATTATCGTGCAAGGAACAATTGTTTGAAATAGTAGCCGATGAAAATGGCGAGATATTCGATAAGAATATTTTTACCATTGTATTTGCCAAGCGGTTCACCAATTACAAAAGAGCAGACCTGCTTTTGCGCAATACAGACCGGTTCGATCAACTGGTGAGCAATAAGGAAAGGCCTGTGCAAATCATCTGGGCAGGAAAACCTTATCCCATGGATTACACGGCGATAGGCGTATTCGACAAGATCGTAAATGTATGTAAGTCCTATACCAATTGTTCTATATTGGCCGGATACGAGTTAAAGTTATCAAAACTGCTGAAACAAGGTTCGGATGCCTGGCTGAATACTCCGCGCCTAACTCGTGAAGCCTCCGGCACCAGCGGTATGTCGGCCGCAATGAACGGAACAGTGAATATTTCCATACCCGACGGTTGGTTCCCTGAATTTGCAAAGGATAAGACCAATTGCTTTGTTATACCGCCTGCAGATCCGTCATTGCCCGATCATCAGCAGGATGATGCAGATGCCGACCATCTATACGAATTATTGGAGAAAGAGGTGATCCCGATGTATTACGATTATCCTTCCAGGTGGATGGCGATGATTAAAAACAGCATGCAGGATATAATACCCTATTTCGACAGCTCGCGCCTTGCTTCCGAATACTATGAAAGACTATATAATCCGAAAGATTAGCAGACAGTACTGATTTGTTTCAATCTTTTTACTCAAAAAATACATAATAATGGAAGCCTATACTATTTGCCAGAGTTGCGGTATGCCGCTGGATCAACCCGAAATCCTGGGTACTGAATAGGACGGTTCAAAAAGCCTTGTTTACTGCAGGTATTGCTACCGGAATGGTGAATTCACAAACCCGGATATGACACTGGATGAAATGAAGCAGCATTTGCGTGGCCGAATGCAGCAATTGAATATGGATGAAAAAACGATTGCCGGGATTATTGACAGCTTGCCGGGCTTAAACCGATGGATCGGCTGTACAGTACATTAACTTTTGCCTTGTAAGGAATGAGTTTTACTTCCTTTTGAATTTTGGTTTTATAATCAATCGGATGCCGGCGATTCCTTCAGTAACTGTTTGGACGGCTCCATCTTATTGTTTTGATGATGCCCCCAAAAGCCATGCTGGCGGCGATGAGCATAATAAGCCATCCCAGGAAAGGCAAAAAGGATAAGAACTTGAAGAGAATAAAAATTCCGAATGCGGCAAATACCCTTTCCCATATTGTCCGGGACGAGACTTTTTTTCATGTGGGATTATTATAGATGAAAGGAGCAATTAAATATTGCCAAGCACCCGCAGGAGTGATTCCTTTACTTCCGTTGCAAAGGTTCTCAGGTTCAGATCGTCTATACTGTGAACCATCTCTTCGGGATTGACGATTGAAACCTCTACTTCTTCATTATCGTGCTCCTGCACAACCACATTACAGGGAAGAAAAACCCCAAGCTTGTCTTCTTCCAGTAAAGCTTCATAGGCATATCGCGGATTACAGGCGCCGAGGATCATATAATTCCTGAAATCGACATCCAATTTTTTCTTTAAGGTCTCTTTTATATCTATAGAGGTAATGATGCCGAATCCTTCTTTTTTCAATTCTTCAGTTACTCTATCGATGACCTTGCCAAAAGGAAGGGAAACCTTCTTGCTGAAATAATACTCCATAAGAAAAATAAAATATAAGTTTAAAGTTAGTTCTATGGTTCCCGGCGATAAATGACAGGCGTCATTCATTAAGCTGATAACGCTCATTCTGAGTGCAGATTCAAATGAAATGAGCAGCGTGCGTATTTGTGCTGTCGACAAGAATGTTTCCGGCATGACGGTTTCAGCCACTCTACGTTTGTGCCATGATCAGGTTTACAAAACGGCCGTAGCAAAGATCTAATCTGGCTACGGCTTATCCTTTTATGGCAAATTGCTAAATTTACATACTGTCTCGTCAAACCTTAAAACACAGCCATATGAATCAAAGGCTACTATTATTAGCAGTGCCTCTTTTCCTCACTATTTATTTACC
>CAYYZJ010000873.1:0-2018 GCA_964475615.1 uncultured Flavitalea sp.
ATTCACCCTGCCGATAAGATAAGTATTGTTGAACATCTGGTAACGCAGGCCCACCTGTAATTCAGCCAGTGCAGGCGAATACAGCGTTCCCTCATGCAGGCCGGAAAAGATGATCTGGTTATGAAAAACTTCGGTTAATCCCCCGATCGAAAATTCATTCATGATATTGTTGGAATAATGGAAATTAACGCCGGAAAGAGCCTTCAATGCAACAACGCTCCTCCTGCCCAGCGGGAAATAGGTTTCCATTTTAAAAGTAACGCGTTGATATGACGAGGTAGATACAGCCGAATCCAGATTTCCCCTGGGTTGGATGCTGATATGCGGGTGCTGCCGGTAAACCAGTCCTGCTTCGGCTTCCATCTTTACTCCATGCCTCGGATAAACGCCTCTGTCGAGCGTATTGTGCCGGATGAAAAAATAGCTGGTCGTAAAATTATTCTCTCCCTTGAAATAAACGGTGGAGTTGAGAGAAGGATTATAGCGCGTCCATTCAAAGCGGGTGCCTACGCCCATGGTGATGCTCCGCAGGGTGGAATATCCCAGCTTTCCGTCGAGCCGGAAATAGCTTTGGCTGAAAAGCCCGGCCCGCCTGAAATTATCGTAGGTATTCACATCGTTGAAATTGTCGAATTGCGTGTTGAGGTTGAAGGTGAAATTGCTTTTGCGGCTGAAATATTGCAGGTGCTCGCCCCTGATCCTGAAATTTTCACCGACGTTCACGGTAACCAGGCTGCGCGAATTGGGAGTGAAAAAATCGCGCGTGGTGAGATTGACGATGGCGCTCATGCCGCTGAACTGGTTATAGTTCAGTCCGATCTTGGCAAAAGTGAATGGATTTTCCTTGACGTCGAACACGATCCTGCAGGTGCTGTCGGGCTGCGGATGCAGCGAATAGATGATGCGACTGTAATATCTTGTACCGAATGCCTTGCGCACCATACGGGAAAGATCATGCGCCGTATAGTAATGACTGGTCAGCAGATCCATGGTATGGGTAATATAATCCGGCGTTGTCCTTCTCAATCCGTTCACTTCATAAGAAGATATTTTTACTGTATGGGCATTAGGCAGCCGGTCTTTCACGGTATCCTGCGGGCCATACAAGGCATTCAGTGAATCGGCCAGTTTTTTCAGGCGCGGATACAGTTTTCTTCCTTCTTCCAATCCCTCATCGATAATGGCATCTGCTTCGCTAAAGCTGCCCATGGAATATTTTTCCAGCGGCAGGGGCACATAGATATCGCAGAGCGGAACTTCCCTGCGCGTGTCTTCCGCTTCGCGGAAGAAAGCTACCTGCAACAATACCTGGATGGCGTTGGTCACCTTGTCGGCTGCCAGCAGTCCGCTCGATACATTGCTGCCGATGACGTAATCGGCGCCCATCTCCCGCACGTCTTTTACAGGAAAATTGCGGATGATGCCGCCATCCACCAGCTTTCATCCATTGTATTCAACAGCCGTGAACAATGAAGGAATGGCCATGCTCGAGCGCACGGCGGAAACGATCTCGCCGCTGTCGAGCACCACGGCTTCGCCTGTGGATACATCAGTGGCAATGCATTTAAACGGGATGGAGAATTTGCTGAAGTCCTTAATATTGTAAAATGGATAAAATAGCTCCGCGAATTTCAGCCACAACTCTTCTCCTTCCAGCACGCCTGTCGACAAACGGAACCAGTGATTCACCCAGGGCAGTTCAACGATGTATTTGTAGTATTCATCTTTCTCTTCCATGGTAACGCCGCGAAGCGAGGATTGATTGGAAAGCAGTTGATCCCAGTCGATGCCACGGGCGATCTTTTCGATATCGTTGCCGGAATATCCCACGGCATACAGGCTTCCGATAATGCTGCCCATGCTGGTGCCGGTAACATAATCGATCTTCAATCCTGCAGAATCGATGGCCTTGAGAATGCCGATATGCGCCAGCCCCTTTGCGCCGCCTCCGCTCAGGGTAAGCCCGATCCTGGGACGATGGGAGGGTTTATTTTGTGCATGCAGTACAACGGGAACAG
>CAYYZJ010000874.1:0-5952 GCA_964475615.1 uncultured Flavitalea sp.
CTATTTCAGCGCCGCAATGATATAGCTCTACGATCCAGGGAAAGAAATCGGCGATAATTATCAGAGTTGTTCTGAAATCTCCGCCAATGGCAGGAATGATCACCAGGTCTGCATGCTCTATTTCATGCAGCAATGCATCGGCATGAACGCTGAACAGGTCGTTATTGAATTTAACCTGCCTGCTAAGCCCCACGAACTGAAGCCTGAACCCCGGCTCCCTGCCTGCAGCTTCCAGAAAACTATTCACTCCGGTAAACATCGTGTGAGGATCAACGATACTGGCAAGCACCCCGTCGTGAGGCACCAGGATGGACACTTGTTTCATAGCAAAACTTTTTATGCTGAACGCTTAACGCCGAACGCGTAACGCAAAACTAAAAAAATATTACTTTATTCCGTTCCCCGCGTTCTTCGTTAAGCGTTCCGCGTTCAGCGTAAAAAGAAAGTCGCAAACAACCCTGCATTTGTCACTTCCTCACCCACTCATTCACAGGCCGTTGGGATATTTTTGTTCCGGGAAATCAATCCATAAAATTTAAAAACCGCTAATCATGTCAACAAGGATCACGCCATTCTTATGGTTCGACAACAATGCTGAGGAGGCCGTTAATTTTTATATTTCCGTTTTCAAAAATTCCAGGATCGGAAAAACCGCCCGCTATGGAGAAGAAGCGCCGGGGCCGAAAGGAACCGTAATGACCATATCCTTTGAGCTCGACGGACAGGAATTCATTGCCCTGAACGGAGGCCCGCTGTTCAAATTTACAGAAGCCATATCTTTTGTGGTGAGCTGCAAAACACAGGAGGAAGTAGATTATTACTGGGAAAAACTTTCGGAAGGCGGACAGGAAAGCATGTGCGGTTGGCTCAAGGACAAGTATGGTCTTTCCTGGCAGGTAGTGCCTGTGGTGCTGCCCGAGCTGCTAAGCGGCAAGGATAAGGAAAAAGCAAAAAGAACGATGCAGGCCATGCTGAAGATGAACAAGCTCGACATCAAAACACTGGAGCAGGCATGAACAGGATGCAGCTTCAATCTTATCATATACGATGAGAAAACTGATCGTATCGATGAATATTACATTGGACGGATATCTGTCGGGCCCTGACCATGAACTCGACTGGCATTTGGAAAACTGGTCGCCCGATATGGGGAAGGTATTGACCGAGGAGCTGGGCATGGCCGATACGATCTTGCTGGGAAGGAACACATATCAGGCAATGGCCGCATATTGGCCTGCCATGAGCGCGAACCCGTGCTGCGCCAGGGATGATCTTGCTTATGGTGCGATGATGAATGAATACCGGAAAGTGGTTTATTCAACAACGCTGAAAAAACTGGACTGGGAAAATTCCAGGTTAATTAAGGGAGATATCGGAAAGGAGATCAGAAAGCTTAAACAACCGCGGCGCGGACAAGATAAGAATATCATCACTTATGGAAGCGGAAGGCTGGTTACGGAATTGATGCGATTGAACCTTATAGATGAATACCAGCTTTGGGTACATCCGGTGATCCTGGGAAAAGGAAGGCCTTTATTCGCCGGAATTAAGAACAGGTCTTCGCTAAGATTGATCGGAGCAACGACGTTTAATTCGGGAGTGATCCTATTACGCCATGAACTACTATAGACAAACAAGGAAATCCCTGCGTGGCAGAAGTTAACAATAATTGCATTTGCAAAATTGTAATTGAATAAGGATATCAATCCAATATCCATCCTCCTTATTCGTTTTTACTGTTACTTCGCAAATAAGCTTCTATGACAGCATAGTTTTTCTTGGCTTCCTCATCGTGAACGGATGGCTGTTCAGCAAAGCTTCCAGCGCAGGCAGGTTGCCGGAATCTATGGCTTCGACTGCCTCGCGAAACAACGGGTCTTTGATGTCTTCATTTTTCATATACCAAAGCAAGTTAAATATAACTCAGCCATCTCTTTTCCGGATGGCGCAATTTATATGCCGCATACCACCGGCAGGCAAAATACAGCAGCAGTACATCGATCGCAAAAACCAGGTAAAGCAATCCGAGCGGCCAGCGCTGCTCCTGCGGGATTTCTGTAAAGGGAGCAGTACCATACCATTCACCATGCGCATTTCCCAGCCGTATTGCATTAACGGCAAGCGCGCTCAGATGAATAAGCAGGATATGAAGTATGTAATAAAACAGCGGAACGCGGCCGAAAGTCTGCAGCACCCGCGCAAACCGGCTCCCCGCCTTTTCTGCATAAGGAATCAATGCGATGATGGGGCCGAGCGTCATCAGCAGGTACCATGGCGATGCAGGATATTTCCGCTGGTTCAGCAGCCTGAAAATAAACGGCGGCGCATCGGAGCGGCCGGGCTGGGTATAGGCCATCAGGCTTCCGGCTACTAGGAAGATCAGTATGGCCGGCAAGCCGATAAACAGGCATATCCTTTTTCTCCTTTCCGCATTCATCTTCATGATCAGCCCGAACCCGTATCCTGCAGCCATCACGCCGATCCAGGGCACCAGCACGTAAAGGACTGCGATGCCCTGCCATCCATCTAACCCCGATGGATATACGAATTCCCAGATGCGGCCGAATGCGGGACGGGCAGATGCAGGAAGGAGCTTGGGCGCCAATGAAAAAAGCTGCTGCCCGAAAATGATGAACAATCCGATAATACCCAGGACAACAGGCCGCAGCCATACCAGCGCTGAAAGCAGTACCATGCACCAGCCCAGCATCCAGATCACTCCGGCCAGCGTAAAGCGGGCAAAATCGAAATTGAAAGTCCAGCAAAAACGGATCAGCGTGAGTTCGAGCAATACCAATAAGATGCCCCTTGTAAAAAGATAAGCGGCCAGCTTTCCTTTTTCATTGAGCTTCGCGCCATGCAGAAAAGCGCCGGTGCCGGCAAAGAACACAAATGCAGGCACGCAGAAATGCGTGATCCAGCGGGTGAAGAAAATGCCCGCGGTCTGTCCGCCGGACGGAATTCCGGAATATACCCTTACATGATCGATGGCCATGAGCACCATGACCAGCCCGCGTAAAATATCGATGGACTGTATTCTCGATGACTGCGCAAGTCCCTTGCCGGCAGTCCGGATCAGGGTTTCGGGAGCCTGTGTCATACAACATGTTTTTATGAAGAGGGATGAGTTCCGGAAAATTATCAAAAAGATACAATTTCTTTTTCGCTCATCCGTCTCCCTAAAAAAAGATAATTTCGTTCTTCAATCTTAACTATGGAAAAAACAAATGCCTTTTCCGGATACCAGAAACTGATGATCGCCCTGCTGGCCCTCACCCAGTTCACCGTCATACTCGATTTCATGGTGATCTCGCCTTTGGGCGATATGCTGATGAAATCCATGAACATCAGCACTTCCCAGTTCGGGTTTGTGGTATCGGCCTATGCGTTCAGCGCAGGCATTTCGGGACTGCTGACAGCAGGTTTTGCCGACCGCTTCGACCGCAAAAAGCTGCTGCTCTTTTTTTATGGAGGCTTTGTTTTGGGCACGCTGCTCTGCGGGCTGGCGCATTCCTATTTACTGCTTGTTGCCGCCCGCATCGTTACCGGTCTTTTCGGCGGGGTCATCGGCTCCATTTCCCTGGCCATTGTTGCCGATATCTTTGCCATCGAGCAGCGCGGCCGCGTGATGGGCTTTATTCAAATGGGCTTCGGGGCAAGCCAGGTGCTGGGTATTCCCATCGGCCTTTTCCTGGCCAATGCATGGGGATGGCAGTCTCCGTTCCTGATGGTAGTGGGCATCGCACTGACGGTGGTATTGCTGATCGTGATCTATGTGCAGCCGCTGACCAGGCATCTTGCCCTGCAGCATGACCGCAGTGCGTTCGAGCATTTATTTCATACCGTTTCCAAGCGCGATTACCGTATCGGTTTTGCCGCCACGGCGCTGCTTTCCATCGGCGGGTTCATGATGATGCCTTTCGGCAGCGCATTTGCCATCAACAATCTTCATGTAACGGCAAAGCAATTGCCTTTGCTGTTCATGGTATCGGGCCTGGGCTCGCTGGTGATCATGCCGCTGGTAGGAAAGCTCAGCGATAAGGTAGATAAGTTCAAACTGTTTGCCGTTGCTTCGCTATACATGATGATGATGGTGGTGATCTATACGAATCTTAAACCAATACCGCTGGGTTTCATCATGGCATTGAATGTGCTGATGATGGCGGGCATACTCAGCCGTATGGTTCCTTCAACGGCGCTCAATACCGCTGTTCCCGACATGGCCGACCGGGGCGCTTTCATGAGCATCAACTCATCGCTGCAGCAGATTGCAGGAGGCATAGCGGCTGCTTTTGCCGGAATAATCGTGGTGCAGAAAACAAAGTTCAGTCCGCTGGAGCATTACAATACCCTGGGCTGGGTGATCGTATGCATCAGTTCATTATGCGTGTACATGGTGTACCGGGTAAGCAGACTGGTAAAGCGGAAATATAACCTGAAAACGGAAGCTGCAGCAGAAACCGCTGCAGCCTGATCGTATATCTATAGTGAAGATTAGTTCTCTTTTATGATGACCTTATCCTGGTACACTTCAATAATGCCGGTCTTTCTGCTGGCAATCATATCGCGGTATACTTTATTCACTACGCATTTATGCTGAAAACGGGCAAGATAATCAAGCTCGCCAACCTCATTGGGATCGAGGTGCTTTCCGGATTCATCAACGAGTTCGATGCGGATGTCGAAGGGTGATTGGGGCGCCTGCAGGCGGAGTTGCAAATTGCTCATAGATATTGGATTTTTAGAAGCTCAACGAATATAACGGCATTAGCTGCCGATTATTGCGCCGTTTTTTTAAAATAAGAAAGGGAGAGCCCAAAGGCTGCTCCCTATTCTTTGAAGGTTGAATTTAGCGCGGCTACTATCAGCGCTGCCTGCTTTTACAAAGGGTATTGGATTTTCATCGGTTCAAGGATGCATAGCGGAGTACAGGTATAGGGGTATAGGTCGTAATTGCCGGTTCCTGGCCTTCCATAAGGAATATATTTCTTTCAACAGCTTCATATTACCGGTTATTGATTTCACTCAGTTCATTGTCGAGGATCATTACGATGATCTCCTCATAATTCTGCCTGATGACTTTCAGGAGCTCTGTTCCATTTGACGGTGGAAAATGAGTATCCAGCAAAACGATATCGGGATTCAATCCTTCCAGCATCAGCAGGGCTTCATTGTGATTGCGCGCCTTCAGCATCATTTTCACATTCTTCATTTGCTCCAGCATGGGAATGATGTCTCTCTGAGGCCCCTCAGCATCTTTGATCATCAGAACTATATTCTTCGATTTTCCCATTGCCGTCACAAAGGAACGGCATTCCCAGGCATTGGAGAATAGTAGGTATTCTTATTCTGATGTCCTAGTTTCGCGCTGGTTACTGTAGAATTAGTACTACATGAAAATACTGTTTATTGAAGGGATGCTTTGTTCCACTTCCAGTCGAGCAGCCTGATGAAATAACCGCCCACTACGCTCCTGGCCTGGAAGCCGACCTTGCGGCCGTCGGTAGTCTCATGCCAGTCGCTCAGGGGAATGCGTGTAGGCGTTGCCGTTAGATATTTGTAAATGGGATCGATGAGGGCTTCAAAATCAGGATGACTGCTGGTCAGAGTGGCCGTCCACAATATCCAGTCGGATTTGGAATAGGTTTTCCGGCTGTCGAGCGGCAGGCCGAATTCGTTTTGTTTGCCCAGATAATATGCGATCTCTTTTTTATACACTTCATCCGGGAACAATTGCAACCGGAGCAGCTTATCCCATACCAGGTTATATTTCTGGCTCCAGGTATTTTTATCGTTGAAAGTAAGTGCATAATGATCGCCGGCATCGGCCAGCTCCATCCAGCGCCTGGCCATGTCTTTTGCCATGGAGGAATATTTTTCTGCAACCGCTTTTTCTCCCAGCATGGATGCCAGCTTTCCGTAAGCGCCCAGGGCCACGATGGCTTTTATGGA
>CAYYZJ010000875.1:0-6883 GCA_964475615.1 uncultured Flavitalea sp.
GAACGTTCCTTGAACGCTTCCAGAACTACTTTCGCTTTAAAATCGGCTGTGAATTTACGTCTGCTTTTCTTTGTCATATTTGGTAATTTAAGATTTAAAATCCAATCTTAATTACCTGTCCTATTTTTAGGGGACATCATAGCTCCGTTCTCGGGCAGGACAGTCGAAACCATTTCAAATAAATCCTTAAAATAGTTTTCAGAATACGGTACGGTTTTTAATTCGTTGCTTTTTATTGTGTCATCTTTTACGTTAACTAGACTACTATTATAGATTATGCGGTACCTAGCTTGAAATTCATCATATCCTGACATAGCTACAATTTTCCCTGCAACATTAACATTAAGCTTAAAGATGGCATCATTAAACGCCTGAAGGCTATTCATAGAAGTGTCAGCAAATAAGTTATCCTGGTAACTGTGCATATCGGTTTTATAGTTATACTTACCATCTTCCTTAAAAGAATCAAACCGAACAATAACGTTATATCCATCCTTTGTGTCTGTTAGAACATGGTAGGTGAATTTTATCTTAGTATTACCAGTGAGCTCATTTCGGTTTGTATCTCGCCCGACGATTGCAATTGTATTTCTGGTATCACTAATTTCATATTGATATTCACACCCAGGCACAAGTCGGAACTTGACCTGTATTTTGGATGGGTTGTTATTTTGTGCATTCATAGTATCATGTAATAATAAAAAAAATAAAGCCAAACCTCGTATGTTGCACTTGTCATCGGAGTAATCTTGAAAGAACTCGGATCAGGAGGGGATGATGGTGGTTACCGTTATCATCCAGCTTAACATTAGGGGTCATTGAGTTTCTGGTGAATCTAGACTATCAGAGCGTTCCAGGAGACAGTTCAAGCACTCAGACACAACTTTTATTTATTTATTATTTATCATAAAAGATATCCACATCTTTTTTGTCCTTTATATATTTATTCTTAATAGCCCAGTCTAAATAGAAATTAACAATACTAGTATCCACGCCATACTGATTTAATTCCTTAGGGGACAAAACGCCTGTTATTTTTTTTAGTGCTACCAGCTCGCAATAGCAAACAGTCATACCTTTATATCTTAAGTCTGTGGTCATTCGTTGATTTAAAATATTTTTGAACAAAGGCCTGATTGCTGATGTGTCTCCCCTAACTTATATGCCGCATGGCAAACATCCGCGACATCATCTGAAAGCAAATCCTTTTTTATAATCTTCTGCTGATTTACAGAAACTAAATCCTATTAAATAGACAAATAGCGTAAATTGGATTAAACCTTTATAATGTATTTTTAGAAACCCCTTTGCCATTTCTCGGGTCATTATGAACAAATATGCGTAATCTATTTTATAATCGGCTTTCTCGGATAAATATCATCACTGGTATTCGGAATTCCATCGATGCCAGATGAAAAAATAATATAACTATTCCCTCTTTTAACATAGTAAAAGTTTCGAGGTATGGCTGATCTAAACCCAAATTGTGAGATAGGATCGATTATTGAAATACTTTTGTTTTCTTTTTTAATTTGAAATAGGTTATCTGGATATTTACCATATTTCAACCTATAAATCTCAATGGACTCTTCAAGTTCGTCCAATTCATTTGCAGCAAAGATTTTCAGCGTCTGTACCCTTACTCTTTGATTCCAACCTCCATGTCGGAAAAAGAAGTAATTCGCAATAAAAATCGAAGCGAAGATGCCGGCAGTTAAAAATAAAATTATTTTGGATGTCTTCAATGAATAGGGTTTTTCATGTTTAATTTAAGATGGTATTAAAGGGCTAGTACTTCGTATGCAAATTTATTATCTATTTTTTCATTATCCGTATCACTTATAAGAATCAAAAATAAATGTTTGTTTCTTTTAAGAAATAGCACTCCTAAATTAACGTTTTCTCCAAATAGCTCGTTTTTATTAATTGCCATATCTGGCACTGCATGTTTTAGATCATGCCGTATTGATAGACTTTTCAATGCCAAAGTGGAAAAATTAGTTGAATCATTTTTTATGATATTCTTAATTGAATCAGCATTTAACGCAACAAAAATCTTACCAGTATACGATGCAATATCTGCAATGTAGGATAAATTATAGTCATCAACTTTGATCGTTATATAAACATCTGTACTGCTTTTTGCCACATTTTCAAGTTGCTCATCTAATAAGGATTGTATTGAACTATCACTTTCTAATCCAAAGTCATACACAACAATCGAATACCTGATGCGGTATTTAAAAACAGAGATGGGACGACGACCTTTCGATAAGTAGGTCATTTTTAATACCATATTTTCCTGTGCAAAGTGATTAAATAACACAATGTACTCAGTAGGGACTTCGAAAGAGATATCAGGATTAAATTCGGTTTTCTGATATAGTTTGATAATTCCAAAAATAAACCAAGCGACAACCAACACAGGAATGATCGATATCAGCACTAATTTCAATTTCCGATTCATCTTAACACCTATTTAATCCTTTAATGCGAAACTAATACTTTACTTAATGCAATGCAAGTATCCCGGTGACGTCCTCCCTAAAAATCGGGCTGTTGAAAAGTAGAAAAATCGGGCAATTATTCATAACTTAAAAAATGAAAGATTGCTCATGAAACGAACAAAATTTACCGAACAGCAGATTGTCTTTGCCTTGAAGCAGGCGGAGACGGGAACCCGGGTGGATGAGGTATGCCGCAAGATGGGGATTTCGGAAGCTACATTTTACAATTGGAAGAAGAAGTATGGGGGTTTGGGGGTAAGCGAACTGCGTCAGTTAAAACAGTTGCAGGAAGAGAATGCCCGGTTAAAACAGATTGTGGCCGATCTGAGCCTGGATAAGCAGATGCTGCAGGATGTGTTAAAAAAAAATCCCTGAAGATTCGGCAGTTGCGGGAGCTGGCGAGCCGGCTGATTGCTTCCTACCGGGTGTCTATCCGCAGAGCATGTTCGGTGGTGAGCATGCATCGGTCCAATTGGCATTATAAACCTCATCGAAGAGAAGACCGGCCACTGAGGCAAAGGATAAAGGAGATTGCAGCAACAAGGGTTAGGTATGGTATGTGGCGGATTTATATTCTGTTGCGAAGGGAAGGGTTCAGGGATAATCACAAACGGGTGCACCGGATTTACAAGGAAGAAGGATTGAATCTCAGAAGTAAGCGGCCTCACAGAAACAAATCGGCAGCTCATCGGTTGGAAAGGCCTGATATCAATAGTTTACACCAATGCTGGAGCATGGATTTTGTGAGCGATAACTTGTTCAACGGACAGCGATTTCGGTGTTTAACTATAGTGGATAATTTTAGTCGCTATTGCCATGCGATCCGTGTTGGGAAATCCATCAAGGGCATCGATGTGGTAGAAGTCATGGAAGCATTAAAACATCAGGACAACGCCGTTCCAAAAAGAATCCAGGTCGATAATGGAAGTGAGTTTATCAGTAAGGATTTTGATAAATGGGCATACGAAAATAAGGTGATATTAGATTACTCCAGGCCAGGCAAACCAACCGATAATCCGTTTATTGAATCGTTCAATGGATCATTCCGTGATGAATGTTTAAATACAAACTGGTTCTTATCCCTGGAAGACGCTTATGAGAAAATAAATAACTGGGTGCAGGAGTATAATCACTTTCGCCCACATAGTTCTTTAAACGAAATGACGCCGGCAGAGTTTATCGACAGTTATTGCCGACAGCAGCAACAGCAAACAGCCCTGCCGGGGGCGTCTGTTGATGAAGGTATGTATTTTGCAACAGATGAACATAGCCAAACTGCATCAGAAAATACATACCTTCATCAACAGAATTTAATGTCTTCAGAAGCCCGAAATCTACATTTTAAACTGGCCTGAATTAGGGGAGGACGTCAAGAAGCCCGAAATCTACATTTTAAACTGGCCTGAATTAGGGGAGGACGTCATAATTTATGAACTGGTCGGTTCATTAAAATTGCCTTAAAAGTTAATTTTTCATTTTATAGATGGGAATATTTATGTTTCCTTCTGCAACAAAAAATAGTCCAAGGATAGCTCTTATAATTTTTTGCAGAATTGCAAGAAAAAATTTCAATTATAAAAGCAACATACAGAATTAAAAGTTTAGAATACTTCATAACTGGAAAATTGGATTAAATCGTTAAAAGGTATTCTTAGAACATTCCTCCTCATGACCATAAATATATTTAATCTCAATTTTGCCATAGAAACTTTCAAATATTCACCAACTTTAGCCAGAGTCATGTAGTAGAAGGATTGTTTGTTCTATAAAATGCAGTCGGCTGTTTTCGCCCTGATCATTGTCAGTTTGTTCAGCCTTAACTTTATATTCTTCCAAAATCCTTAACGACAAGCCTCTTGTCTTTCTTGAGATTGACGGTATATATTTCTTTACAATTCCATACGCCATTAGTCTGGCTTCATATGCTTGCTCACAAATTATTCTTATCAGTGAAATAAAATATCTTTTTACATTCAAGCCTTCTAAAGCAAACACCAATGACCCATTATTGTTGTATGCGTTTTTATCATTGATTCTTTTGAAAATGTATGGAACTGCTTTATCGTAATGCAAGTCAGAAAAAATAAATGCAATTTGATCTAGAATCAATATGTTTTGGGTAACCATAAATATTTTAAGCAACTCCGCCTTGTCATCATCTGTGAGGTTACTAATATTGATTGCTTTTATTGCTTTATATAATTCACTTTTCATGTTCTAAGTTTTGAATTCAAGGAGTAAGTTCCGCAGCTAGAATCGATGGTTATGAAGCGGTTGAAAGATTATTTTAACCATATTAATTTTCATAAACCCCATCGAAAACACACTAAATATTACTTATTGTAAATTCTCAGCCACTTTGTTAACCCGGGGTTGTATTATCCATACACCAATAGAGGGGAAGAAAAGTATCAAAAAAAATTCGATAAAAAAATCATTAAACTTAATTTCTTTTCCAATCTCGATGGTTCTAAATTGTTTTGAAGAGAAATATATGCTATATATTAAGCTAAAAACTGAAGCAAAATATAAAATTGAAAATAATACTCTGTTTTGAGGCTTACCATTATTTATGATTCCCAGTGTACAAAAAAATAAAATCTGACAAGTGATGTGATACATATAACTAATATGATCGAAATTATTCAAATACTCTTATCCAATTCACAGTATGCTGAATTTCATTTTTAGATAATTCCATGGTCATTAGTCGAAAAAAAGGCTTTCCATAAATCAAGCTCTTTATATATATGAGCATTTATGATTATG
This sequence comes from uncultured Flavitalea sp., assembly GCA_964475615.1. Taxonomy (GTDB): domain Bacteria; phylum Bacteroidota; class Bacteroidia; order Chitinophagales; family Chitinophagaceae; genus Puia. Next base: position 5,277 of record CAYYZJ010000875.1, read on the forward strand.
TTGTTTACTTTATAATCTGCAAAAGTGTTGTCAAAAAGTTCAAAATTTGGGAAGAACTCAATGATTATATCCTGCAACCATTTGGTAATCTTCTTCATTTCTTCATCAAAAGGCAGATACGAAAGCGTTTCGTTATAGCCTTTCCCCACGTCTGATTCATACATTTTTGCAAAGCGGAATCCGTAAAGCTTTAGAGGGAAACAAATAGAAAATACAATTCCCGTTAACCCAGAGTTATAAGAAAGAATACCCGTGAATGAATGATTCTGACCAGCACTATCCATATTTTTTACTCGTCCTCGACCTTCGCTTTTTAGAGAATTTAATAAAGACTTCCAATTTTCACGATGTTTTTCTCTTTCTATTGAGCCTTGTAAAAACAACGGCTTTTCTGCAAATCGAACATTTTCACTTACTTCATCGCCTACAAAATAAACGGATCGCACTGAACATAAATATTTTTCAAGCATATTCATTTTTCATCGGCATGTTTTTGAATAAATCGCAGTAGAAGCGGTAGTAGGAGCCAAGACATTTAGAGTCACCAGTGATCCAGGTAAAAAACTTCTTAATATGTCGTTTGCTTTTTCTACAAAAGAATCCCAAGCATCTCTATTGTTAGGAATCGAAGCCGTAAACGGCATTTCGGCTGTGACCAATCTGGAAGCCAAGTTTGCGGCAAATGCTGCAATATTTTGTGCTGCATATTTGTCAAAAAACCAAACTCTTAATCCATCCTCGTATTTGATCATAATATCCTCATTTTTAAAAAGATCAGGAAATACATCCTTTAAATAATCTAACGAGGATTTTCCTTGATCCAAAACATCATTTTTGGGCATCCGATTCATAGCGGCATCAGTAATTTCATTGGTTAAGTAAAAAGATGCATTGAAAGTATTTATTTGACCCGGTCCGGCTTCAAATCTTAAACCGCCCATATAGGTCGAATAAAATGAATTATCATCCCCTGATTTAAAATTAAAAGAATTCGGACAAAGTTGATCCCCGGGCGCAAAAATATTCATTCCTCGGACAAAGGAATTTAAGGTGCTTCCTGGTCCACTGCTTATTCCTCCCGGATGACCGACCCAACTTCCAAAAACAGAGCCTGAACCAACACTACCTCCCGCATATCCTTGTGTACCGCCACCTCCATGGGGAGAACCATCACTGGCGTCACCATCTGGATATCCCCCCTCCCCATAAATACCTAGCATATCCAGCACCGCGTTCCAAGTCGCATTCGAAACTCCTCCTCCTGAAGAAGATTTTGGCCGGTAGCCTACCACGGTTACCGAAGCAAGGCATCCAGGACACCACACAACGTCTCCATTAGGATCGTTCCAAAAAATAGGGTCATTAGTGGCATAGTGATAGGGATTTAATTGAAAGTCCATTTCTGCTAATGGATCAATTTCTTTAAATCTTCCAATTTGCGGATCAAATTTTCGGTAAAAACTATTATAATAATTTAATCCGTAGTCTTCTTCTAATTCTATCCCTCCATTGAACTTATATGGATTTGTTGGCTTTTGAAGAGCTTTGTCACTAATCCCAGCCATCTGCAACCCGAACGGATAATAGCTCTGCTCCTGAGCCAACGG
>CAYYZJ010000876.1:0-2052 GCA_964475615.1 uncultured Flavitalea sp.
AACAAGGTTCCTTCCAGCGAGGTATGGTCGGTATGGGCATAGAAATGATCCCAGCTCAGGTTGGCGAAATTGCCGATATCGGATTCGGTAACGGTGCGCTTATGCGTGACCAGCGTATCGCCGATCTGCAATTCTTCAAAATATTTTCTGAACGGATGCTTGTCTTCCTGACGCTGAAGGGCATGAGGCTGGTATATGCGGGTAATTTCGGTTATAGATGAGGGTGAGCCCTGCAGCGCCACCCGCTGCATATAATGTTTGATGCCGCGGATGCCGCCCATCTCTTCTCCTCCTCCTGCATGGCCCGGCCCTCCATGCACCAGCAGAGGCAGTGGCGAACCATGACCCGTGCTCTCGGCAGCACAGTGCCTGTTCAGGATCAGCATACGTCCATGATGGGTTGCCGCTCCAAGGATATATTGCCTGGCTATGCGGTCGTCGGCAGTAACGATGGAACTGCAGAGTGAACCCTTTCCTTTTTTGGAAAGCTCGATGGCTTCATCGATATTTTTATATGGCATGATGGTGCTCACCGGGCCGAAGGCTTCTATTTCATGCGGGGCGGTTGACGCAAACGGTTTTTCGTTCATCAACAAGAGCGGGCTGATGAAAGCGCCCTTTTCAGGATCGGCATCGATGAGCTCCACACTGTCGAGCGAGCCATAGATGAGTTGTGAAGAAGCCAGCAGCTCCGATACTTTTTCCCTGACCTCCTGGCGCTGGCTTTGCCCGGCAAGCGAACCCATCCGCACTTTTTCATTTCTCGGATTGCCGATGGCAGCCTGCGATAAGGATTGACCGATCGCTTTCCAGGCATCTTCCATTTTGCCGGATGGAACAAAGATGCGGCGGATGGCCGTGCATTTCTGTCCCGCTTTTACGGTCATCTCCCTTCTCACTTCTTTGATAAAAATATCCCATTCGGGCATGCCGGGCTCCACGTCTTCTCCCAATACAATGCAATTGAGCGAATCGGCTTCCATATTGAAAGGCACATGCTCGCCGAGGATGCGGGGATGCGATTTCAGCATCAGTCCCGTGGAAGCGGAGCCCGTAAAGCTCACCACGTCCTGCGACTGAACATGATCCAGCAGGTTGCCCGCGCTCCCGCAGATCAGTTGCAGTACGCCATCAGGCAAAATGCCCGAGGCCGCTATTTTTCGTACAACCGCTTCCGTTAGATAGCAGGTAAGGGTTGCCGGTTTTACGATGGCAGGAACGCCGGCAAGCAGGTTCACGGCTATTTTTTCAAGCATGCCCCATACCGGGAAATTGAATGCATTGATATGAATGGCCGCTCCTTCCTTGGGCACGAGGATATGCTGGCCCATGAAGGTATTGCCCTTGCTGAGGTTCAGGCTTTCGCCATCGGTGCAGAAGGGCTGGTCGGGCAGCTTTCTTCTCAGCGAAGCGTAGGAAAACAGGTTGCCGATGCCGCCTTCAATATCGATCCAGCTATCGGATTTGGTGGCGCCGGTCTGGTAGCTGATGGAATAAAATACATCGAGATGCTCACGAAGGTGCAGGGCCAGTGCGCGGAGCATTCTTCCCCGTTCATGAAAGCTCATTTTGCGCAGGGCAGGATTGCCAACGGTTCTGGCATAATCGAGCATGGCGGCAAAATCCAGTCCTTTGCTGCTGGCGCGATGGATCTCTTCGCTGGTCACTGCATTGTACAAAGGCTGCCCATCGCCATCGCCGGTGATCCATTTTCCGGTAATATAGTTGCCGAGCTTATTCATATTGCAGATCGTTTGATGCTAAATTAATTGAATCTGAACTGGGATGGGTGGGATTTTTGGGATTTCCGGGAAATGGATAAGCAGTATCATCCTTCTCCCATTCATCCCAAAAATCCCACTAATCCCGGTTCAGACAATCTGGCACCGAACCAGGATTGGTAAATATTTTGAGCATTCTCTCCCATGGAAAATACCTATTCATTCATCAATCATACTCCGCATGCCGACTGGGAGTTGCTGGATACTTATTCCAAGACCATCACCGGTGTGGTGAGCGCTGTTGCGGAAGCCGTAGTGCATATTCAGGTTA
>CAYYZJ010000877.1:0-1606 GCA_964475615.1 uncultured Flavitalea sp.
AGCCCATCGTTTCCATAACCAATTTTGCAGGCACTGCTGTTGATTTTGAAATCCTATGCTGGGTATATGATCTCGATGAGATGACTGCCGCACGCGATAATCTCATGCAGCAGATATATGATGAGTTCAGTAAAAACGGGATCCCGCTCGCGCACTGACAAAGGAGTTTACAGTTTACGGTTTATAGTTTACAGTTTGATTTAAGAACTGAAAACTATAAACTATAAACTACAAGCCAATGTTCTGCTTTCCGCTTTTCAACGGATAGTGTTTGCCTTTCCAGTTGAATTCTCCGGTTACTCCTTCCGGAAGCGTTACCGAAGCAGTCCATTTGCCGTTGGCCTGTTTCATCTGCAACAAAATATCTCCATTCGGATGCGGCAGTTTTCCTTCTATCCACGTGAGCTTGCCGGGGTTCGGTTCTATCAGCACTTTGCCGAAGCCGGGAGCAGCGGGCCTGATGCCGCAAACCAGCGAAAGCAGCTCATAATCGGGCGATGCGCTCCAGGCATGGCAATCCGACCTGGTGGGTTCTGGATTTTCGGCAAATGTGGTGAGGCCGATATCCAGCATATCGTACCAGGGCTTGAGCAGGGGAAGAAAGCGATCGCCCATCTGCAGTTTCTTCAATGCTTCAAAAAGGTAAAATTTAAAATAGTATGTACATTGAGTTAACGAAGTGTCCGTGAGTATGCGCTGCATGACCTGCGGCTGATCTTTTGCAGGAATGGCATCCGTAAGAATGCCCATGATATTGGCGTGCTGGCTGAACGTGGAATTCCCAGCCTTATCCGCCAGCAATCCTTTTGAAGCATTCCAGCAGGCATTGTAGGTTGCGTGCAGCAATGCATCGGCCTGTGAACGGTAGATGGCGGCCTGCTGGGGCTTGCCGAACGCATCGAACAACTGCGCCGCCCTTTGCAAGGTATAAGCATATTGCAGGGTGATGATGGAAGAACCGCCGGAAACAGCGCCGGGAGGCACACCGCCATAGCGTTCGGATTTCAATTCCCACGACCAGTCGACAAAAGGCCACCAGGCCACTTCGCCGAGCATACCGTTGGGGGCTATGCGCTTTTCATACCATTCCAGCACGTCGCGGATGCCTCCGGCAAAGGATTGAACGAAGGCATCGTCCCTGCGGTGCATCCAGTAATCATGGATCATGCAGACCCACCAGAGCGAAAAAGTGGGGATCACCTGCATGTCGCGCGAAGGATAGCGGCTTTGGGTCAGTCCGTCGGAAAACCGGCTGTGGTCTATATCGCTGATGGCCTTGCGCATGAGCCGGTCGTCGCCGGAAACATAGAGTGAGATGAGGGCCTGTATGCGCGTATCGCCCACATACTGCAATTGCTCGTAATAGGGACAGTCGAAATAGGTTTCCATGGCGCAGTTCCTGGCAGTGCGCCATCCGGTTTGCCAGATCTGCTGTAAGGAAGCATCGCTGCTGGTAAAGCCTGCGCGCTCGGTGAATGGATAGCCGGTGAAGATATTGTAGCAGTCGGTCAGGGTCAGCGGTTCGTCCCGGGTGCTGATGTCGAGCTGCATGTAACGGAAAGTGCGGACATGCAATGGAGCGTAGATGAAATTCTGCTGACCGCCG
>CAYYZJ010000878.1:0-9333 GCA_964475615.1 uncultured Flavitalea sp.
TCAACACTCAACATTCAATTAATATTAATTTAATATTGACTGAAGGTTCTTGCCCTGTTGATCCGGAGGTCGCGGAGGATGCCTGATTTGGGGCTTAGGGTGATGCTGAAGGATCGCCACAATCCAACCGGTATAACGTTGATGGCCATCTGCCAGCAATGCATATCCCTCGAAAGATAGGTGCTCAGCGACTGCAGCTTGGCATTCTTTACATCATAATAAGTATTGAAGCCAAGCTTCCAGTGTTCGGTCAAATTAAAATCGCCGTTCAGGCTCATGGTGGAATTGAGCTGTGTATAATATCCGCTGTAATTCGCCCTAAGCACTTTGGTAAAGCTCAGCGAATACTGGATATTCAATGACCACGACACATTGAAATCCGCAAACTCCGCCGGATTGTTGCGGATATAATCCAGTTGCGCCTGCTGTTCCTCAACGGTCATGGGCAACTGGTTGGCCTCTTCGTTCTTTTTTTCCTCTTCCTTTTTCTCATCCTTGGGCTTGCTTCTGAAGCTGGTGGAAATGGCTACATTGCCTCCGGTTATCCTGCCCAGCGAAAAACCCTTGCCGGCATTCCAGGCTAAAATATTTCTCCGGTACCCGCTGTCGTCGGCAATATAAGGATCGAGCGTGGCGCCCGCGGTGATATTGATATTGTTGAACAAGGTGCTTCGCAGATAAAGACTGATCGTGGAAAGCTTGAAGGAATCGGCGAGATAGTTATAGCTTCCTGTAAAACCGAAACCATCGATCAGCTTTATTTTCTTGATGCCCGCCTCCGAAGTATCTTTCTTGGATCGCGCTTTCATTTCGAGATTATTGTCGAGCCCGAAGGAAATGCCTCCGAATGTTCCTTCCGAAAAAGGCCCGTAGATATTTCCTTCATACTGCGAAAACCGCAATAACCGCTTGCTGGTATCTACCTGCGTGCTGTAATAACTGCTGCTGGCCAGGTCGGGCTTGTAGGTAATGCCGATGGTCGGTCTGATCACATGTCTTATGCCCAGTATGGAGCTCTTTTTGCCGAAGCCGGTGAAGGTTCCGAAAATGGCCGTGCTCAGGTTCAGTGCAAAGGAAATATCTTCTGCATTGAAAAATCCTTTGGTAATGGTTGTATCCAGTATTTGCTTTGCAGGATTCCAGCGCCTGACCATTTTCTGCGAATACCATCTGTCCTGCAGGCTGATGCCCGGCGCAATCTGCAATGCGCCGCCCATTATGGAAGGCAGCGATAATGAAATGGGAATAGTGTGCTGCGCTCCCCATTTGAACGTATCGAGTATCGAATGCAGGCTGAACAGTGAATCGTAAAAATTGCTGTTGCCTGTAATGGTCGTCGTTAACCCGATGCCCAGCTTTTCATACCATTTGGGAGTGCCGATGAATTCTTTTTTCTGAAACGGATAAATAGTGGTTGCCGTAAATCCGATATTGGGCGCGTTGATGCTGATCAAACGCGTTTGGTTGTTCTGGCTATGGCTGATGCTGGTGGTGAGGTTATACATGCCGTTCCAGGTTTTCGAATAGGAAATATTCGAGCTGATCTGGTTCTGGAAATTGGCCGTGGGATTGGTGTACACATAATTATTGAACTTGGTCGACATCAACTGCACATTGGCCGAAAAAGTAGTTCCCGGCCGCGCTTTGCTATCCACCGAATGGCTCCATCCCAGGCTCCAGGTCTTGGTTACATCATAATTCGTTTTGCCGGTGCTGCTGAGTATCTTCGTTTGCTGCAGCGTAAAATTGAGCCGGCCGCTGTAGCGGTATCGCACCCGGTATTCCGGCGTTACATAAAGATTCCATCCCCCGTAGGAATAGAGATTCGTTCGCACGATCACATCGAAATAATCGTTCAGCACTTTATAATATCCTAATCCTTCCAGTCCCAGACCGAACTGCTGGCTGGCATTGAATGTAGGAGGCAGCAATCCCGAATGGCGTCCCTGTGAAATGGGAAAGAAACCGAAAGGAAGATAAATGGGAACCGGCACTCCTTCAAACTCCGGATGGATGGGTCCGGAGATGGCAAACTTCTTATTGATCAGCTTCATTTTTTTTGCACGGAATGCAAAATGCGGGGTATCGAGATTGCAGGTGGTGAATCTTCCCCGGTAGGCATAGTATTCTTCGGGAGATATCTTTTTCATCTTCTCCCCCAGCACATACATCTCCCCGCTTTGGGTAAGCGTATTTTTCGTGATGCCTTTCTGCGTTTTCAGGTTATAGACGATGGTATCGGATTCCATGGTATTGTCCTGCTGCACCATCTTGGGCTTGCCCACCATCTGGTTGGCCGTATCGAGTATATAGGTGGCCGTTACTACCTGCTTCGACTGGTCGAGCTCTATCTTGTAGGCGTCGAGGGTCATGTCCTTGTATTTGGCATCGGCCTTATTGTAGAGCGTGATCTTCTTGGTGGGCACGTCGAGCACAATGGAATCGGAAGCGGTATAGTTGATGGGCGCTTCCAGCGAATCCTTGGACATTTTCAGGGTGAAAGTATCTGTTTTTTGTATCACGGTATCCCTGACGCGGGGAACGGTATCCAGGGCTGCGCTGTCCTTCAGCAGACTGTCGCGGATAACGGTATCGCGGGCAGCGGAATCGCGGGAAAGAAAGAGGCGGGGTTTGGTGGTGTCCTTACCGGAAACCGGGGCCTGGTAAAATTCGGAACGGTGAACATAATTAGCAGGAACATTCAACGTTATGCTAAAGAATAACGCAGTTAAAAGCAACGCCAGAATGTATTTTAAGTTAATTTTGCGTGCGTTATTCATATATTGCGGATGCACAAAAATAGGGTTTACCTGTTTAAGAATATGTGAAGATTCCTATCCCATTGTTAAAATGAAAAAGAATATGAAAAATCGGATCGCAGTTTTGATTCTTTTTGTTTTTGTATTGTTCAGCGTTTCATTCATCAATCATCCCAACGATCATCGCGCAAGGGTCAGGACGATTGTGATCGACCCTGGTCATGGCGGACGCTTTCACGGTTGCAAAGGGCTTATCTCGCGGGAAGAAGACGTAACGCTCGAAATAGGCCTGAAGCTGGGAGAAGCCATCCGCAAAGAATATCCGGATATAAATGTGGTGTATACCCGCACCACCGATGCTGCCTGCGGCAATGCCACTACGCTGGGAGAAGATCTTCACAGCCGTGCTGCAATCGCCAATCAGTCCAAGGGAGATCTTTTCATCAGCATCCACTGCAATTCCACCCGCCAGCCTGCAGGGGGATGGTATGCCAAACGAGTGATCGGCCACAAAAAGAAGCTGGAATATGTGGGCAGGGGAAAAAAGAAAAGAAAGAAATGGGTGAATGCACCGATCTATGAATCGTATTGGGTGAAGAATACGCGCGTGGGAACAGAGACCTATATATGGAAAGCAGCCAAGATCGGCGACAAAACCGAAGCCATCAACGAAACGGACGAAACCGGCGAAGAGCTGAACGACAGTACGGACAGCGTTAGCCAGGAAGCTTTTGACATGTCGTCGCCCGAAGCCAAGATGCGGGCCCTGCTCTATGAGAAAAAATATTTCGACAACAGTTATCTGATGGCCTCACTGGTGGAAGACGAGTTCAAGAAAGTGGGAAGAGAAAGTTATGGAGTGAGACAAAGGGACGTGGGCATCAGGGTGCTCCAGGCCACGGGCATGCCGAGCATACTCATCGAAACCGGTTTCCTATCCAATAAGGAGGAAGAAGAATACCTCAACAGCGATAAGGGGCAGATGGAGGTAGTGCAATGCGTGATCAATGCACTTGACCGGTATATTGAGCAGGTAGGGGGAACCAATAAGCAATAAGCAATAGGCAATGAGCATGGGTGCTTTTTAACTTTCCCTATTTTCTAAAATCCCTACATTTGAACGGATTTATCTCATTAAAATCTCCTGAATGAAAATTTCTAATGAAACCAAAATCGGTGCACTGGCTATAATTGCGCTCACCCTGCTTATACTGGGTTTTAATTTTCTGAAAGGAAGAAATCTCTTTGAACACAGAAAGAAAATATACGCGGTCTTTCAAAATGTAGAAGGCGTTGAAGTATCCAACGCCGTAAAAATAAATGGCCTCCAGGTCGGTACCGTTTATACGATAGAAGAAACCGACAAAGACATGAAAGGAGGCATCCTGGTCACCATCAACCTGAAAAAAGACGTTCATATACCTAAGAACTCAGTGGCCAGCATCACCTCAAGCCTCATCAGTTCGGCATATATCAATATCAGCAAAGGCGATGCGTCCGATTTCATGGCCAATGGCGATACCCTTGCCACGCGCGAAAAACCAGGCTTTGTTTCGCAGATCGAAAAAAATATCGACCCGGTCATTGCCCGGCTCACGAGCACGCTCGAATCGCTGGATTCCCTGATACAGGTTGTGGGTTCTTTGTTCGATCCGAGAGTGAAGAACAATATCAGTTCCATATTCGCCAATCTTTCGGCTTCATCGGCCTCGCTCCAGACCATGCTCAACCAGCAGACCGGAACGCTGGCCAAAACGCTCAACAATCTCGACACCTTTACGCTCAACCTCAGCAAAAACAACCAGCATATCAACAATACCCTCGACAACCTCGACAAGACCACATCCAAGCTGGCCAATGCGAAAATTGAGGAAACGGTGGAAAGCGTGAGGTCATCCATGGACGAGCTGAAGGGAGTGATCCAGAAAGTGAACAGTCCCAATGGTTCGCTCGGCCTCCTGCTCAACGACAAAAAACTCTATCAGAACCTGGAAGGCACTTCCAGAAGCCTGAATATCCTGCTCGACGATCTCAGGGTTCATCCAAAACGCTATGTGAATATTTCTGTATTCGGCCGCAAGGATAAAAGCGGCCCGCTGACTGCTCCATTGAGTGATACCAGTTCCAAATCAGGCAACAATCAATAATGAAGCAGGTAATTTTCTGGGGGGTGTTTTTACTGGGCTGCATCAGGAGCTTTCCCGTCCTTGCACAGGCAGGCGTGCAGTTCAAATCGAAGACCAGCGATACCATCCGCACGGTATACATCTGGCATTCCGATACCCTGCGCGAAGTAAAAAAAGATTCGGTAAGCATTCAATCGCTGTTCGGCCATGTTAAACTGCAGCAGGAGCAAACCCTGTTTTATTGCGACAGCGTGGCCATGAACCAATCCGCCAATATTGTGGAAGCCTTCTGCAATGTGCATATCAACGACCACGATACTACCAATATCTATTCGCAGTACATGAAGTATTTTGTAGACAGGAAATACATCATCTTCCAGAAAAAAGTGACCCTTACCGACGGCAAGGGCGTGCTTACCACGGAGGAGCTGCACTACGACCTGAACCAGCGCATCGGCGATTATACCAACGGCGGCAAGGTGGTGAGCGACAAGACCGTGATCACCAGCCGGGACGGCACCTATTATGCCGAAACCAAAGACGTGTATTTCAAGAACGATGTGGTGCTCCATGATCCCGCCTATGATCTGAAAGCAGATTCGCTTTTGTACAATACCCAGTCGCAGTTGGCCACCTTTATAACGGAAACCTATATACGCGACAGCAGCGGCAGAACCATCCGCACGCGGGAAGGTTATTATGATATGGCCCACCGCAAAGCGCAGTTCGGCAAAAGATCGCACGTTACCGACGGCTCGCAGAACATTACGGCCGACGATCTGCAGTTCGACGACAGCACCGGCATCAGCACGGCAACCGGCCATGCCGTGTTCAAGGATACGGCCCAGGGCGTTTCCCTGATCGCCAACCTGATGATCGGCAACAAAAAGACCAATACCATGCTGGCCGTGCAAAAGCCGCTGATGATCATCAAGCAGGACAAGGATTCGCTGTACGTGACCGGCGACACCATTTATTCCGGAAGAATACCCGATTCCACCATTGCCAGGATGGATTCGCTGGCGGCGGCCGGAAAGGATTCGGCGCAGCAGGATACGCTGAAAGGCATAACAGTGATCAATACCCGAAACCGGTCGGACAGCAGCAAACGCTTTCTGCAGGTCTTTCATCACGTTCGTATCTTTTCGGATTCATTGCAGGGAGTGGCGGACAGCCTTTATTATTCCGGCATCGATTCGGTATTCCAGATGTTCTATGATCCGGTGCTATGGGCCAGCGGCAGGCAGATCACCGGCGATACCATATTCCTTTACACCAAAAATAAAAAGCCCGAGCGGTTGTATGTATTCGAGAATGGCATGGCCATAAGCAAATCCGGCAACAATATGTTCGACCAGATCAAGGGCAATACGCTGAACGGTTATTTCAAAGACGGGGAGCTCGATTACATGCGCGCCAAGGGAAGCGCCGAAAGCATTTATTATGTGAAGGACGACAGCCTGGCGCTTGTCGGCGTGAACAAGGTGAACCGCGCCGATATCATCGATATGATCTTTGCCAACAAGGAGCTGAATAAAGTGGTATTGCGGAGTGATCCCGACGCCGTAATGTATCCGATACGCCAGGTAACTGTGGATGATATGAAGCTGCGCAGCTTCAAATGGCTCGATGCCAGGAGGCCGAAAAGCAAATATGAATTGTTTGAATAGCTTACTGTCTGTAGTTTACAGTTTGTAGTTTACGGTTTACAGTTCTGCCTTGCCAGGATTCAATTTTGAATTCAGAATGGCTTAACCGGAAACTGTAGACTACAAACTGTAAACTGTAACCTTAACTTAGTTCTAACATTCTCTTTCCAATATCCCCGTTGTCCTTTTCGTTCACCGGCATAAAACTTCGTTATGCGGAAAATACAGATTATTCTGGTGCTGGTCATACTCACGGGCTCGCTCAATCGCTTGTCTGCGCAGGACTATACGCTGGGCCTCGGCCTTCGCCTGAGCACGCCTGCTCCCACGATCAGCAATTCCGTATCTGTAAAATATTTCATGAACGACCGCTCGGCAATAGAAGGGCTTATTTCCTGGGGAAGCCGTTTCGGCCTCGGCGGTTTATATGAAGTGCACCAGCTCATTGGCGGCATTCCCAGTCTCTACTGGTTCTATGGCGGAGGCGGTTATGTAGGATTTGAGAACAGCAAAGTGTATTCTGGGCCGATGGGGATCGTGGGCATCGATTATAAATTCCAGAATGCGCCGATCAATCTTACGCTCGACTGGAAGCCCGAGCTCGATATTTCGCCGGAGATCAATTTTGTTCCCGATGCATTTGCCCTTTCGGTGAGGTTTACGTTGAAATAATATCAGTGAAAGAAAAAATAGGAGATAACGATGGCCGTTATGATGCCGCCTAAGTCTGCAAGCAGTGCAGCAGGAACGGCATATTTTGTTTTCCTGATGCCTACCGAACCGAAATAAAGCGCCACGATATAAAAAGTAGCGTCGGATGATCCCTGCACTACACAGGATACCAGCCCGGGAAAAGAATCCGGCCCGTATTGCTTCATGGTAGAGATCATCATGGCGCGCGCTCCGCTTCCGCTCAGCGGTTTCATCAAAGCCGTAGGCACTGCAGGTACAAAATCCGTATTCACTCCTATTGCCGAAAAAAACCAACTGAAGCCCTGAAGCAGGTAATCCAGTACGCCGCAGTTGCGCAGCGCACTGATGCCTACCAGCATACCAACCAGGTATGGAATGATCTTCACTGCCACTTCAAAACCACCTTTTGCTCCTTCTATGAATGCCTCGAATATATTCACCCTTTTGATCAGCCCGCCTACAATAAATACAATAAACAACAGCAGGATAAGTCCGTTGCTGACCACCTTTGAAAAATTGTTGATCGATTCGGGATGCCGGTGCAAATAAAATATCAATGCAGCAATGATAAGCACGATGCCCCCGATCCAGCCCATGACAACGCGGTTGAACAGGTTGATCCTTTGCTTTACTGCCACGATGATCAGCGATACCATCGTTGCGGCAAAAGTGGCGATCATGGCGGGAATAAAAATATTCGTCGGGTCGGCTGATTTGAGAATGGCGCGTTGGGCGATGATGCTGGTGGGTATGAGCACCAGTCCTGATGCATGCAGCACCATGAACATGATCTGGGCATTGGAAGCGGTGTCCTTATCGGGATTCAGTTCCTGGAGGCTTTGCATGGCCTTTAGTCCGAAAGGAGTTGCGGCATTGTCGAGCCCCAGCAGGTTGGCGGAAAAATTCATCATCATGTGTCCCATGGAGGGATGATTTTTCGGAACATCCGGGAACAGCCTGCTGAAAAAAGGCCCTACTATCTTCGATAAAAAATTAACGGCGCCGGCCTTCTCCCCCACATTCATAAACCCAAGGAAAAGCGACATCACCCCGATCAACCCGATGGATATCTGCACCCCCGATCCCGCCGAATCGAATATGCCGTCGACAATGGTCTTGAATACCTCCGTATCGCCAAAAAAAACCAGCTTGATAAAAGCCACTATGAAAGCGATCAGGAAAAAAGAGATCCAGATTATATTGAGTGCCATTTTATAAAAATAGAATTAATGTGCGAATTTGCGAATGGCTAATATGCGAATTCTTTACTCCGCAAACTATTCCCATTCGCACATTAGAAATTCGCACATCCGCACATTTTCTTCTTATCTTCGCGGCTCAAAAAAAGCATCATGGCTTTACAGGCAGGCATCGTGGGATTGCCAAACGTTGGAAAATCGACATTATTCAATGCAGTGAGCAGCAGCGCCAAGGCGCAGGCCAGCAATTACCGCTTCTGCACCATCGAGCCCAATACCGGGTTGGTGGATGTGCCGGACGAAAGACTGAATAAGCTGGCGGAGCTGGTGCATCCTAACCGTATCGTACCCACGCAGATCGAGATCGTGGATATTGCGGGACTGGTAAAGGGCGCCAGCAAGGGCGAAGGATTGGGAAATAAATTCCTGGCCAATATCCGCGAGGTGGATGCCATCGTGCATGTGATCCGCTGTTTTGAGGACGAGAATATCCTGCGCGAAGAAGGCCCCATCAACCCCGTAAGCGATAAAGAGATCATCGATACCGAGCTCCAGTTGAAAGACCTGGAAAGTGTTGACAAGAAATTGCAGCGCACCGAAAAAATGCTCAAGACCGGCGATGCGAAAATAAAGGCAGAGTATGAAATACTAAAGCGCTGCCGCGAGCATCTTGAAAAAGGAAAAAATATCCGCGAGCTGAACCTGGGCAGGGAAGAAAGACCGGCCATCGCCGACCTGTTCCTGCTTACCGAAAAACCCGTGTTGTATGTTGCCAATGTGGATGAAGCATCCATGCATACCGGCAATGCTTTTTCAGAAGCGCTGAAAAAATCGGTTGCCGGCGAAAATGCACAGGTGATCATCATGAACAATTCCATAGAAGCGCAGATCGCGGAGATGGAAGACC
>CAYYZJ010000879.1:0-6966 GCA_964475615.1 uncultured Flavitalea sp.
GCCGCCCGGCTCGCCCGACATCATCGATACCGAAGCAATATTGTTCTTCTGTTCCAGCTCTCTTTTAAACGTTACCCGGTGATTCCAGATATCATTATTGTCTATCGGTACTACCACGGTCTGCTCCTTGCTGTACCCGAGGTCTTTGTTTTTTATATAGCTCATTTGCTTCATGATGATGATGGTTCCCACGATCAGCAGTACGGAAATGCTGAACTGAACCACTACGAGCACCTGCCTGAAAAAAGCGCCGCCCTTGCCCAGCCTCAGCTTTCCTTTAATGGCCTGTATCGGGGAAAAGGCAGAAAGAAAAAATGCCGGATAGCAGCCTGCCAGGAAACCGACAACAACAATCACGCCTGCCAGGAATAAATAGATGGGCATGGTATTCCAGGATACCGTGAGCTCATATCCCAGCAACTGATCGTATAAAGGCATCAGCAACTGCAATGCTCCGATCGCCAGCACGCAGGAGATAAGGGTCAATAAAACCGATTCCCCGATGAACTGCCAGATGAGGTGATTGCGCAGTGCGCCCATCACTTTACGAAGACCTACTTCTTTTGAACGTTCCAAAGCCCTGATGGTGGAAAGGTTCATGAAATTGATGCAGGCGATCAACAGGATGAGCGCGGCAATGGAAAGAAAGATATACACCACTTTCTTATCGCCGTGCCTGGCGGCATCGTATTCTCCCCGGCCTTCAAAATAGACATCGTGCAGGGGCATGAGCGAAAGGGAAAAATGGAACCCGTATTTTTCAATGTCCTTACCATATTTATGCATGAAGGCCGGGAGCCTGCTTTCGATCTGCGCTTTATCCGCATGATCATCCAGCAGCACATAGGTATAGCAATTATTGTTGATCCAGGTGTTGAACCATTGCTCATTGTAATAAATGGAAAGCGGATGAACAAGATCGAAATCAAGATGCGAATTGGAAGGAACGTCTTTGGCAATGCCCGTAACTTTCAATTGCAGGTGTTTGTCCAGCTCTATTATCTTGCCCATCGGGTCTGCATTGCCAAAATATTTTTTTGCCGTGGTTTCAGTCAACACCACGCTGTTCGGGTCTTTCAGCACCGTTTCGGGATTGCCCCTGAGCAAGGGGAATGAGAACAGGGTGAAGAAATCGGGATCGGCGAGATAGTCCTTTTTTTCATTGAAAGCCTTGTTGCCGTAAGATACCAGCGCATTGGAAGGCATCACGCGCACGGCCTTTTTTATTTCATGAAAATCATTCATCAATGCAGGCATATAAGGGCCCGAAAGCCAGGGCACGCTTGGCTTTGAAGAATCAGGAATGCGCATCACCCGGTAAATATGCGCTCCCTGCCTGTGAAAGCGGTCGAAGCTGAACTCATTCATGATGAACAGAAAGATCATCATGCATACGGTGATGCCGATAGTGAGGCCGAGGATATTGATGAAGGAAAAGATCTTATTCTTCATCAGGTTGCGCCAGGCTATCTTGAGATAGTTCTTGAGCATGATAAGTTGCTTGAAAATGATGAAATAGCATTACTCCGTTCTCAATGATTTCACCGGGTTGGCCATGGCCGCTTTTATTGCCTCGATGCTTACGGTAACCAATGCAATAAATAAGACGATGCATCCGGCCAGGGCGAACATCCACCACGAAATTCTTATTCTGTAATCAAAATTTTGCATCCACTTGTTCATTGCCAGCATTGATACGTGCGTAGCAATGACAATGGCTATGCAAACCAGCTTTATAAAGTCCCTTGAAACCAATGTTGCAATGCCGGCAATGGTTGCCCCCAACACCTTGCGGATGCCTATTTCCTTTGCACGCTGCTCGGCGGCAAATGCTGCCAGGCCGAATAAGCCGAGGCAGGATAGTGTAATGGCAATGACGGCAAATATTAAAATAAGCGATGAGGTTTGCAGATCGGTTTTATACAATTCATTAAAGCCCTCATCCAGGAAAGTGTATTCAAGCGGGTTACCGGGCAGTATCTTGCTCCATGTTCTCTGCAATGCGGCTATTGCCTGCTGCGCGCTGCCCGGTGCAATCCTGATCATGAAAATATTGTACCATGCAGGGTTTTGAAAAGCAACCAGCGGGCCTGTTTTGTCGTGCAGGCTTTTGTATTTAAAGTCTTTTACAATGCCGATAATCTGCCCATGCTTTCCCTTCCAGGTAAACCGTTGCCCGAGGTAAGGCTTGTGGATATTCAATGTTTTAATCGCTTCTTCATTCAATATCACATTATTCATATCGGCCTCATTCCCCTTCTCGAACCATCTTCCTTCCTTCATTTGCAATTGCATGGTGCCGGCATAATCGGCATCGACCGACAGTTGCGCAATTTTCGGATTGAAAGTGGTATCGCGCCCGTCCCAGTCTGCACTGCCTGTTGAATAGCTTCCGATATATATGATCGGCTGATTGGCAAGCGAAACATGTTGAATGCCGCTTTGGGTAAGCAAATCCTGCTTTATTATATTTACCAATCCACGCTTTCTGTTAAAGTCTATGTTCTGCGGCATATACGTCATCAGCACCTGGGATCTGTTGTAACCCGGGTTGCTGTGCTGTATGAACTGTATTTGTTTATATATGATGATGGTTGCTGCAATCAGCATCACTGAAATGGTGAATTGCAGCGTTACCAGCCCCTTTCGCAGATAACTGTCTTTTAATTTCAAGACGGTAATCCCTCTGAAAACATTTAATGGCCTGAAGGACGACAGAACCAATGCAGGATAGAGGCTGTTCAGGATAAACGCGCTCAGCAAGGTAATGCCGATTACTTTCCAAAGGCTTGCAGATGATAACGGCAGAGCGAAATTTTTATCGGTGATGTTGTTGAATAGAGGCAGGCACAAGCGGGCGATCGTTAATGTAACGATCAGGGCGATGCAGCTTATCAGCAAAGCCTCGGACAGAAACTGGTAAAACAACTGCATTCTGTTGGCGCCGATGATTTTTCTTACACTTACTTCCTTTGCGCGAAGGCTGGATTTGGCAGTGGTCAGGTTTACATAATTTATGCAGGCAATGAGCAGCAATAATGCGCCTAAAACAGAGAATATATAAACAGTGCTCCTGTTGCCGCTGGAAAAACTGGAAAACGAAAGGTCTGTTTCAAAATGCATTGCTTTCAAACGCTCGAGGCTGATGGTCGTTTGCTTTTCCGTATCGCCGCTATGCTGCTGCAATGTGTTGGTAAGCTTTTCCGTAAGGGTTGCCATATTTGCCGCCGGCTTCACCTTGATAAAGGTTACATAATTGGCGTTTTCCCAGTTCTCATCATTGGCTTTTCTGTCGGCATTTCTCAGCAGATTTTGAAGCGGAATAAATGCAGCGTATTGAAAGCTCGAATTTACCGGTGCATCTTTCACAATTGCCTTTACCACATAGTTCAGACTGTCTGCACGAATGATCTTTCCCAATGCATCCTGGTTGCCAAAATATTTTTTTGCTTCCGATGCGGTAAGTATGATGCTGTACGGGTCGTTGGCAAAAGCAGCCGCGTTGCCTTCTATGAAATCATAATGAAAAATATTGAACCAGTCGTCATCGACAAAAGCGCAGTTCTTTTCGTAAGAAAGATTATTGTTGATATTGAATACAGGCATATCGCCGGCATGCAGCCTTGCGGTTTTTTCAACTTCCGGCAACTCTTTTTTTATGGCGTCAGCCAAAAGAAGCGGTGTTGTTTCCCATAGCCATCCCTGTGCTTTGAGGTTGGTGGTCAGCCTGTAAATATGATCTGCGCGCTCATGATAATTATCATAATTCATTTCATTCTGCACCCATAGAAAAATAAATAGAGACGCGGTCATCCCGACAGACAGGCCGGTTATGCTGATGGCGGCGGTTCTTCTGTTCTTTATCAGGCTGCGCCAGGCAGTCTTGAAATAGTTTTTAAGCATATCAACTATTGTTTTGTTTATATTTCTTATTCCCTCACTCCGTCCGCAGCGACTTCACCGGGTTGGCCACTGCCGCCTTGATAGCCTTATACCCCACCGTTATCCAGGCAATGCCGATGGAAATGATCACGGCCAGCGCAAACACACCAATGCCCATGCTGATGCGATAGGCAAAATTGTTGAGCCAGTTGCTCATCAGCCACCAGGCAACCGGCACGGCGATCACAAAAGCGATCGTGATGAGTATGGTGAATTCTTTCGAGAACAGGTAAACGATATTGCCGATCGATGCGCCCAGCACTTTGCGTATGCCCACTTCTTTCACGCGCTGAACGGCCATGAAGGATACAAGCCCGTAGAGGCCCAGGCAGGAGATGAAAATGGCCAGTCCCGCAAAAATTTTATACAGCAGGGAAAGCTGCTCTTCCTGCTGATAGAACCGGGCAATGTTCTCATCGAGAAAAGAACCGCTGAATGCATATTCGGGATAATATTTATTCCAGGCCGCTTCAATGGCCTTGCGCGCCGAAATGATATTGGCATTATGCAGTTTCACGGCAACCCGGCCATAATCCTTGCTGCTGCTGGAGATGAGGGTGGGTTTAATCTCTTCGCGAAGGGAATTGGTTTTAAAATCCTTTACCACGCCTACGATCCTGTTCCAGCCTCCGCTTCCAAGCCGGAGGGTTTTCCCGATCGCATCGTCCGGATTGCGCAGGCCCAGCTTTTTCAGCACGGTTTCATTGACCAGCACTTCTTTTATGGTATCGCTCCTGGTATAATTGCGGCCCGCTGCCAGTTGCAGTCCGAATGTTTTCAGGTAATCCTCATCGCCGAATTTGAGGAACATGGGAAAATTCAGGTCATTGCCCCTGTCATAAGCAAAATTGCTCGACCAGTTATTATCTGAAGAAGGGGCGTCGCTGTTGAAGGAAACGGATGCTGTACCCGGAATCTGCAATAAAACCTGCTTGAATGCCGCTTGCCTGGCTATGCTTGCGCTGTCGGTGCTTCCGTTCACTATGAATATGGCATCCTTATTAAAACCCAGGTCGGCATGGCGCACAAAATCCATCTGGCTCATGGCCACAATGGTGCCGATGATCAGGATTTGGGAGATGGCGAACTGCAGCACCACCAGTCCTCTTCTCAGCGAGATGCCGCCGACAGAGGCAGCATTGATCTTGTTCTTCAGTGCAAGCGCGGGACTGAAGCCGGAAAGAACAAGCGACGGATACGATCCCGAAAGCAACACGAGCCCCAGGCCGGTTAGGATCAGGAAGCCGATATTTGTCCCATTGAAAAGGGGCAGGTTTTCCGGCACCGAAGCAACGTGTTTGATATAGGGCAATGCCAGTTTGGCCAGCACAGCGGCCAGCACCAGGGCAATCAGCACCACGATGGCTGTTTCTCCCATCATTTGCCAGAACAACTGCAGCCGGTTCCCGCCAAGCACTTTTCTTACTCCTACTTCTTTGGAACGGCCAACGGCCTGCGCAGTGGCCAGGTTAATGAAATTGATGGAAGCCATAACAATGATCAGCAAGCCTACCAGCACCAGGGTGCGGATCGTTGCCCGGGAAGTGGTATGATCTCCCAGCGAACTATTATAACGCGTGTCGAAATGCATTTCGCTCAGGGGCTGGGGCACATGCGTTCTTCTTTGACGCTTGAGCTCTTTGTACTGGTTCGTGGAAAAATTACTGAGGATGGTGGTCAATGCTGCATCGGTCATATTCTCCGGCGTGAGTACAAATAACTGCGAATTGCTGGAAAGGCTTCCCCATCCCTTATCGTAGCCGTATATATGCGGATATTGCTTGAACTCATCATAGGAAACCATTACACGCAGGGGCAGGTCTGAATTGTCGGGCACATCATCTATTATTGCCGCTATTTTTACCGTGATCAGGTTATCGAGCATGATCGTTTTGCCGACCGCATCCTGCCAGTTGCCGAAATATTTTTCTGCCACCGATTTAGCCAGCACTGCATGGCCGGGCTCCCCAAGCGATGCAGGCTTGCCTGATAAAAATGTATAGTTGACGAAAATATTGAAGAACTCCGGTTGCATGAAGAACACGCCCATGTCTTCAATGAATTTCTTATTGGACATGCCGGTATGTTGATCATCCAGTACCGTGATCTGGCTGCCGTAAGTAGTATGAATGGCCGCTGTCTTCAACTGGGGATAGTTGGCGCGGATCAGATCGGGCATCGGGTAGGGGACGCCAGGATTGCGGGAAAGATCATCGGCCCTGTTCTCTTCCGTTACTATCCGGTAGATGCGGCTGTAGTTTTTCTGGAACCTGTCGAAGCTGAGCTCATAATGCACTACCATGAACAGCAGCAGGCAGGAGGCAATGCCCATGGCCAGTCCGGCGATGTTGATGAATGAATATCCCTTGTGCCGGATCAAGTTTCTCCAGGCGATTTTAAAATAGTTGCGGAGCATAAAAATTTTTTATTCGGTTCTTAAACTTTTGGTCGGATTGGCCAGTGCCGCCTTGACCGACTGAACACTTACTGTAAGCACGGCGATGAATACGGAAACCAATCCCGCCAAAGCGAATATCCACCAGCCGATGCTGATGCGGTAAGCAAAATCCTGCAGCCATTTGTTCATCAGCCACCAGGTCAGCGGCGTTGCAATGATGAATGCAATGATCACCAGCTTTACAAAATCCCGGTTCAGCATTGTAACGATGCCGGAAACGCTTGCACCCAGCACTTTGCGGATGCCGATCTCTTTGGTCCTGACCTGAGCGGTAAAGGTGGCCAGTCCCAGCAGGCCCAGGCAGGAAATGAGTATGGCCACGATGGCAAAGGCATTGAACAGTAAGCCGGTTCGCTGCTCGGACTTGTACATCTCGTCATAGCTTTGATCCAGGAATTTGTAGTCGAAAGGAAATGCCGCGGAATATTGTTTCCATAATTTTTGTGCGGCGGCAATGGCTTTGGGAGCGTCTTTACCTGTTGTTTTCACATATACTACCCAGTTAGGCGGGGCATAGTAAAATACGATCGGTGTAACGGGCACTTTAAGCGATTCAAAGTTGAAAT
>CAYYZJ010000880.1:0-3305 GCA_964475615.1 uncultured Flavitalea sp.
AAGCCGGAAGCCGGAAAGAAAAAGCTCAATCAGACCTCAGACCTCAGACCTTAGATCTCATGCCGCTCAATAAATACATTGCTCACAGCGGAATATGCTCGAGGCGGGATGCGGCGGAATTGGTTAAACAGGGAAAAGTTACGGTGAACGGAAAACCCGTTACAGAGCCGGGAACAAAAGTATCTGCATCAGACATCGTAAAGCTGAACGGAAAAAAGATCACGCCTAGCGGCAACTTTGTTTATATCCTGCTCAATAAACCCAAGGATTATATTACCACTACCGAAGACCCGCAGGGAAGAAAAACAGTGCTGGATCTCATCAGGCATGCCAGTACCGAAAGAGTATATCCCGTTGGCCGCCTGGATCGCAATACTTCCGGCGTGCTGCTGCTTACCAATGATGGAGCGCTGGCGCAAAAACTTGCCCATCCCAGGCACGAGATCAAAAAAGTATATCACGTGGTATTGGATAAGCCGCTTGCCAAAGCCGATTTCGATAGCATGGCCTCAGGTCTTCAACTTGAAGATGGGCTTGCCAGGCCGGATGCATTGGCATACACCGATCCTAAGGACAAAACACAGATCGGGCTGGAGATCCACAGCGGAAAAAACCGCATCGTACGCCGCATGTTTGAACACCTGGGCTATGATGTTCGCGGCCTTGACCGGGTGATGTATGCCGGCCTCACCAAGAAAAATGTGCAGAGAGGCAAATGGCGGTTCCTTACGGAAAAAGAAGTGCGATTGCTTAAATACTTAAATGCTTCAATAAGGTAGAAGGTATGAGGTAGAAGGTGTAAGGCGTAAGGTAAAAGGCTTAGAAAACCTTACGCCTTCCACCCTACACTTTTCACCTTCTACCTTCCACCTTCTGCCTCATACCTTCTTCCATGGACATTATTTTCGAGAACGACGATTTCATTGTACTGAATAAACCCGCCGGCTTATTATCTATACCAGACCGCACACAATCCGCCGTTTCATTGAAAGAGATGCTGCAAAAAAAATACGGATCGATCTTTACCGTTCACCGCATCGACAGGGAAACCAGCGGACTGATCGTATTTGCAAAAAATGGATCCAGCCATCAATTCCTTTCACAGGCTTTTGAGGGAAGAGCGGTTGAAAAAATCTACCAGGGAATCGTCAAAGGCACGCTGGTCAATAAAAAGGGCAGCATCGATGCACCCATCATGGAAAATCCTGCGCGCAAGGGATCGATGATCATCAATAAAAAAGGAAAACCTGCTCTTACCGATTATGAAGTGCTGGAAGAATTCGGGGCCTGTTCGCTTCTGCAGTTCAGGATACACACAGGCCGCACGCACCAGATCCGCGTACATGCGCAGCATACCGGCCATCCGCTGTTATGCGATCCGCTTTACGGCGATGGACAACCGGTATTTATTTCATCGTTCAAAAAAAATTTCAAGCTCTCGAAATCGGAGGAAGCGGAAAGGCCTATCCTATCCAGACTGGCGCTTCATTCCTGGCAATTGCGCTTTGCCGATATGCAACAGCAGCAGCATCAATTTGAAGCGCCATTGCCCAAGGATATGAAAGCATTGCTGCAGCAACTGCGCAAATGGAAAGCATAAATAAAAAGACCTGCGAAATCCGCAGGCCTTTATTATAAAAAACCAATCAACTTATTTGTTCGGTTGAGGCGTATAGCGCAGATAAGGCTTTACGATCTTCACCCCCTTGGGGAATTTCTTCTGTGCATCTTCGGTAGAAACGGCCGGCACAACGATCACATCCTCTCCTTCCTTCCAGTCGGCAGGAGTGGCTACGCTGTAATTGGCAGTGAGCTGCAACGAATCGATCACGCGGAGCACTTCCACAAAATTCCTTCCGGTAGAAGCCGGATAAGTAATGATCAGCTTCACCTTTTTATCGGGGCCTATCACGAACAAAGAACGAACCGTAAAAGTTTCCGAAGCATTGGGATGGATCATATTGTAGAGATTGGCCACGGTTCTGTCTTCATCGGCAATGATGGGAAAACCTACCGAAACATGCTGCGTTTCATTGATATCCTTAATCCAGCCCAGGTGTTTATCCAATGGATCTACGCTTACGGCCAGCACTTTTACATTGCGCTTTTCAAATTCGCCCTGAAGAGATGCTGTTTTGCCCAATTCAGTGGTACAGACCGGAGTAAAGTCAGCAGGATGCGAAAACAAAACTCCCCAGCCATTGCCAAGGTATTCATAAAAATCAATGTCTCCAGCCGTTGTTTTTGCTTTGAAATTGGGAGCGGTATCCCCTAAACGTAAACTCATAAATCTGTTTTTAAGGTTTGAAAAACGGTTTCCAAAAAACGGGAAACGAAGATAAACAATCCTATCAATATAGTAGACTTTTAAAAAAAATTTTACAGTCCGGTGGCTTTGGTGATGGAATATTTTCCGAACCGGCTTTTTACATCGTCGATGGCTTTATAAAGGCCGTTTTTCTTTTCAACATTCTGGAAAAGATTGGTTTGCACGGCTTCTTCGGTCAGTTCGCTCAGTCTTACCCCCAGCAGCCTTACAGGCTGGCCTTTTCGGTAGAGCTTATGAAACAACTCTTTGGCCTTGGGAATAAGCTCGTCGTCATAAAAAGTATAGGGAATGCTGGTTTGCTTTGAAGTGGTCTCGAAATCGGGATAACGGATTTTCACGGCAATGCATCCGGCCGTTTTATTGTCCTGCCTGAGCTCATGGGCTATTTTATCCGTCATCCTCACTACTTCAGCCAATAAGAATCCAATGTCGTCGGTATTTTCCTGGAAAGTGCTTTCGGTGGAAATGGATTTGGCATCGTGATAGGGAACCACTTCTCCATGATGGATGCCCTGTGCCTTGTTCCAGAGATCCTGACCATATTTTCCAAACTTTTGCTCAAGCTCGGCAGCGGAATGCAGGCTGATATCGCTGATGGTTCTGATGCCCATTTCCATCAGTGCGCGAAAGGTTTGTTCGCCCACACCGGGTATCTTGCTCACTTTTAAAGGGGCCAGGAACTCCCGTTCAAAACCGGCGGGAATATGGAGGTATCCGTTGGGCTTGGCCTCGTCGGTAGCGATCTTGGCCACCATTTTGTTGGAGGCCAGGCCGAAGGAAATAGGCAGCTTCGTTTCTTTCATGATCTCGGCGCGCAGGTCTATCGTCCACTTGTACGGATCAAAATACTTGTCCATGCCCGTTAGATCGAGATAGAATTCGTCGATGGATGCTTTTTCAAACAGGGGTGCACGCGAAGCGATGATCTCGGTAATCTTCCTGGAATATTTGCTGTATTCGCCGCGGCTTCCGCCAA
>CAYYZJ010000881.1:0-4769 GCA_964475615.1 uncultured Flavitalea sp.
ATTCTTCCTGCACTCCTCGATGATCGCATCCACTTTATCGGGCGTCAGGTGTTCGCGGTAGGTTTTGCCGAGCTGCATCATGGGGGCATAGCCGCAGGCGCCCAGGCATTCCACTGTCTTTAAGGTGAACAGGCCGTCGCCGGTGGTTTCGCCGATACCGATGCCCAGTTTTTGTTTGATATAATCGATGATCTGGTCGCTTCCGTTGAGCATGCAGGGGCCGGTCTGGCAAACCTCGAACACATATTTGCCAATGGGCTTGAGGTTATACATCGAATAAAAAGTGGCCACTTCATATACTTCGATGGGCTCCAGCTTGAGGAGGCCCGCAACATAATCCATGGTTTCCACGCTCAGCCATCCGCCAAAGCTTTCCTGTACCAGATGCAGCACCGGAAGCAGCGCGCTCTTCTGCTTGCCTTCGGGATAACGGGCAATGATCTCTTCTACCTTCTTTAATTTTTCTTCAGAAAACATGAGCATTACTATTTAAGATTTAATATTTAAGATTTGAGATTGGAGCGGCATTCTTCAATCAATATTAAATCTTAAATATCAAATATTACATTCCTATGCGTCCATCTCACCGGCAATCAGGTTCAGGCTGCTCATGGTGATGACGGCATCGCTGAGCATGGAGCCTTTTGTCAGCTCGGAATAAGCCTGGTAATAAATGAAGCAGGGACGGCGGAAATGAAGCCGGTAAGGCGATCTGCCTCCGTCGCTGATCAGATAAAATCCCAGTTCACCATTGCCGCCTTCCACGCTCATATACACTTCGCCGGGCGGAATATCGGTTTCACCCATTATGATCTTGAAATGCCAGATCAGGGCTTCCATCTTCGTATATACATCCTGCTTTTCCGGTAAATAATATTCCGGAACATCGGCATGATACACTTCCGCTTCGGCGCCTTTGAACTCCTGTATCTTTTTATATGCCTGGCTGATGATGCTGATGGATTGCCACATTTCCTGGTTGCGCACGAGGAAGCGGTCGTAATTATCGCCTGTCCTTCCCACGGGAATGATGAAATCGAAATCTTCATAACTGCTGTACGGCGAATGCACACGAACGTCATAATCCACGCCGGTTGCTCTCAGGTTAGGGCCCGTGAACCCGTAATTGAGCGCGCGTTCAGCGCTGATGCCGCCCGATCCCATGGTGCGCTCCATGAAGATGCGGTTGCGGTTGAACATATTCTCGAACTCCTTCAACACCCCGGGATATTCATCCAGGAATTTTTCCAGCTTCTGAAATGCAGTATTGGTGAAATTGCGTTCAAACCCACCGATGCGGCCGATATTGGTGGTGAGCCTCGAACCGCAGACCTCTTCATAGATCTCATAGATCAGCTCGCGGTACTGCATCACGTACAGAAAGCCGGTATAGGCGCCGGAATCGACACCCACCACGGAATTGCAGATGAGATGATCGGAGATCCTCGCCAGCTCCATGATGATGATGCGGAGGTAGTCCACGCGCTTGGGCGTTTTTACGCCAAGCAGCTTTTCGCAGGTAAGGTGCCAGCCCATATTGTTGATGGGCGAGGAACAATAGTTCAGCCTGTCGGTGAGCGGAGTGATCTGGTATAATGGTCTTCTTTCTGCGATCTTTTCAAAAGCGCGATGAATATAGCCTACCGTTTGTTCGGCCGAAACAATGCGCTCCCCATCCAGCTCGAGTATATTCTGGAACACGCCATGCGTTGCAGGATGCGTCGGCCCCAGGTTAAGCGTGGTCGTTGTTTTTTCGATACTGCCTTCCGGTAATTTTATATGATGTTCCATAATACTAATGTGCGAATGGCAAATGTGCGAATGTGCGAATCGACTTCACTGGGTAAAGGTCTGCAAATATTCAAATGAAAGATCGTCATATTCATCCGCACATTTGCCATTCGCACATTCGCAAATTAAAAATTTTATCTTCCAAACATCGCATCATCCTTATCGATCCTTGTCTGGTCTTCGAGCGGATATTCTTTCCGCATCGGGAAATAATCCATCTCATCCACATTCAGAATGCGCTTGAGGTTGGGATGGCCGACGAAATTCACTCCGTAAAAATCATAAGTCTCCCTTTCCATCCAGTTCGCCGCCGAAAACAATTGAGTGGCCGTAAATACATCCGGCTTTTCAATCGGCGCATATATCTTGAAACGGATGCGTACATTATCGACAAGGTTATGCAGATGATATACAACAGCCAGCTCGCGGCCGGGTTGATCGGGATAATGAACTGCAGTGAGATCGGTCAGGAACCGGAACCGCAGCTCGGGATCGTCGTATAGAAACTGCATTACTTTCAGGTTAAGGTCTTTCGGGGCTTCGAAGGTCAGCATGCCGTAAGGCTCTTCGAAATGGGAAACCTCGCTGCCGAATTTTTGTATCAGTCGTTCTTTGATCGTTTCGTTTGTTAGCATATCAAAAATGTGAAAATGTGGGAAATGTGAAAATGTGGAAATGCTTTTTTCCGAATGGTTGTCGAAATATCAGATGCTCTTTTTTCATTTTCACATTTCCACATTTCCATATTTCCACATTCTTACTGTATTCCATAACTCCCCAACAATGCTTTATAATGCTCGCTGTTCCTTCTGCGCAGGCTTTCCTTGCCTACCAGGTCTTGTATGCGCATGAATCCATCCAGGATGGCTTCGGGGCGGGGCGGGCAACCCGGCACATAAACATCTACCGGAACCACCTGGTCTATTCCCTGCAATACGGAATAGCTGTCGAAGATGCCGCCGCTGCTGGCGCAGGCGCCAACGGCCATCACCCAGCGCGGTTCCGCCATCTGCAGATAAACCTGCTTTACGATCGGGCCCATTTTCTTGGCAATGGTTCCCATTACCATCAGCAGGTCGCACTGGCGGGGAGAGAATCCCAGCCGCTCTGCGCCGAAGCGGGCAAAATCATAATGAGAGGCCATGGTGGCCATGAATTCGATACCGCAGCAGGAAGTAGCAAAAGGAAGGGGCCAGATGGAATTCTTCCTGGCGAGACCAACCACACTGCTCAACTGGGTAGCAAAAAAACCTTCCCCGCCATAACCATCGGGCGATTCGGCAAGGGCAATATTGTCCCTGGGATCAGCCGGCTTGGGATGAATATTGAATCGAACGGGACGAGCCATAGAATTTAATATTTTAGATGTAATATTTAATATTGAAGCATCTTATTTTAAAACAAGTCAACACAAAACGGGTTCAATATTAAATCTTAAATATTACCTATTACATACCCTCAGTCTTCCCATTGCAGCGCTCCTTTTTTGATGATATAGATGAAGCCGGCAAGGAAGAATGCAACGAACATCAGCACGGCAACAAATCCATTCCAGCCCAGGCTGCGGAAATTGACGGCATAGGGATAGAAAAAGATCACTTCCACATCGAAGAGCACGAACAGGATGGCCACCAGAAAATATTTAATGGCCATGGGCTGCCTGGCATTGCCGATGCCTTCAATTCCGCTTTCAAAGTTTTGCAGCTTTTCTTCGGTCTTTCGTTTGGGCCCCAGCAAATGGGTAATGCCCAGTATGGCAGCAACAAAGGCAGCGGCAAAGATCAACTGAATACCTATAGGAAAATAGTTATATGAACTGTTGGCCTTAGTGGCAACAGCGGTGTCCTGTAATAAGAAGAGATTCATTACTATTGGATTGCTTGCGAAAGCAAAAATAAGACAGCAAGGGGAAATTCCAATTATATAAAAATAAATAAGAATCCCCCGTTCATTTGTTTAAACGGGGGATCGGATGATTTATTTTCTGATGATCTATTTGGTTCCGGCGCCGGATTTATTTTTTTGAGCAGGCTGCCTGACCGGCCTGTTCAGCACATCTATAAAATGCTGGGCATCGGCATTGGTGGGGTCTACTTCTAATATTTTTTTCAGGTAAACGATCGCGGTCTGCTTATCCTTCTTCACGTTGTTGTAATAAGTGGCCAGGTAAGAATAGGCCTGGATAACCTGCGCTTTATATTTGGCGGAATCCGGTAATGACCGGCCTACTTCGGCCAGTTTTTCCCAGGCTGGCATAGCTATTCCGGTAGGATTGACGGAATCTTCCTGTGCCTGTTTACTTCTGGCACACCATAGATATCCATAAATTTCATTGGGATATTTTTGTTCATACATTCCACAGAAGATACTATCGGCAGTTTTATAATTGCCCGCACTGTAATTGGCAAATCCCCAGTTATATAGATCGGCATTGGTAGGCTCTTTCTTACTTGCATACAAAGCCGCCGCCAAGTCTGCACTGGCCGCCTTATTGCCCAGTTTCTTGGCCAAGTCCAGTCCTTCATTGATATATTTTACTTTATTTTCAGGAAGCGTATCCCGCTGAATGGCGAGCTTGAAATATTGAAATGCTTCGTTCTTGGTTGCGGTATCCGGCATCTTGGCATCGATCTTGGCCAGCGCTTCATAGTCGGCGCCGATGATGATGGAAGTATCTGCCTTCGCAAAGAAATTGGTCATGGCCTGTTTTGCAGCCTGTACATCGCCAAGCGTATCGGCGCTGTAAGCCACCATCCTGTACATCCTCGGGCTGACCTTTTCGCCCAACTGGCTGATGAGCTGTCCGGCTTTCGATTTGGCGTCGGCATATTTGCCGGAAACATACATCAGCTCGGCGCGGGCATATTCCACTTCGGGGCCAGGGTCGGTATTGGCGATATATTTTTCGAGATAGTCTGCAGCCTTGTTCACGTCCCTGAAATAATAATAGTAGTACAGTTGATAATAGGCAGGCGCAT
>CAYYZJ010000882.1:0-3017 GCA_964475615.1 uncultured Flavitalea sp.
TCATCATTGATGCCATCTTTATCGGTGTCAGGAATGGGGCATCCCTGGTACCTTCCGGTTCCTGCAATGGTTTTGCAGGAATCTTCTTCATCGTTGATGCCGTCGCCATCGGTATCGGGAATGGGACAGCCGTGATAGCGCGCCAGGCCGGGAATGGTTTTGCACGAATCCAGCTCGTCGTTGATGCCATCGCCGTCAGTATCCGGAACCGGGCATCCATGCCAGGCCGGGGTGCCGGGCTGGAGGGGACAGGCATCCTGCTCATCGACTATTCCGTCGTGATCGCTGTCTTTCTGAGGCTTCGGCTTCACCGGCGCAGGAACAGCAGACCTGCCCAGCCAGATGCCCAATGTGGCGCCGAGCAATTGATGGTGAAAGCTGCCATCATAATCGGCAGTATAAAAACTGGTCAGTCCCCGGCTCAGATAACCGTTCAGGTATACTTTCCCGAACTCAAAGCCGGCCCTGGCATTGATGCCAAGATCAACCGTTTTGTATTTTTCAGGAGCATTCCCTGTTGCCAAGTCCTGGTCTTCGTTGCTGTATTCAAATTTTGCGGAATTATTCGGCCGGATCCTGCTCTGCACGCTCAGCTTCCCGCTATAAAAAAAAGAGATATACGGGCCTGCGCTGATGAAAAAACTGTTTTTATGATTGGCCGTTAAGGGTATTTTGTAGGTCAGATACAAGGGCATTTCAACATAGCCGAGCTTGAGTGTGGATTGCCAGTACAGCGTATCCTGATTGATATCGGAAGTGTCGTAGAATTTTTCATAACGGCGTCCTTTGGAACTGTAGTCGAGCCCGGGTTGAAAATAAAATCCTTTTTTGCCGATAGGAATTTCTGCAAGCACGCCCAGTTGAAAACCCGAGCGGGCGGAATAGTATTTTTTAGCAGCGGTATCCCAGCCCGGGAGACTGTTTTTTTCACTTACATTGGCGGAATGAATTCCTCCGGTAACCGCCAGCCTGATCTGGGCATTGATTTTCTGGCATGCGAAAAACAAAAGCAGCAAAAACAGATATTGGTAATTGAACCGGGCAATTCTCATAGCAATACAATAACGCTTTAAAGCGGGGATTATTTTGGGGGAGAAGTGAGGTCTGAAGTCTGATGAAGTCTGAAGCGATGTAAACCTCAAACTTCATCAGACTTCTGATTTCCGACCTCAGACCTCATGCTTCATGCTCCGATCTCGAACTGGATGCCCTGGGCTAGAGGTAACTGGGTAGAGAAATTGATGGTATTGGTCTGGCGGCGCATATAGGCTTTCCAGGCGTCGCTGCCGCTTTCCCGGCCTCCGCCGGTTTCTTTTTCACCTCCGAAAGCCCCGCCGATCTCGGCCCCTGAAGTGCCGATATTCACATTGGCGATCCCGCAGTCGCTGCCGGCAAAAGAAAGGAATTGCTCGGCTTCCCGCAGGTCGAGGGTCATGATGGAAGAGGACAATCCCTGGGGAACCCCGTTTTGTATGGCAATGGCTTCTTCAAGGGTTCGATAGCGCAGCAGATAGAGTATGGGCGCAAAGGTTTCCTGCTGCACGATCGGGAAATGCGGCTCCGCTTCGGCTATGCATGGCTTTACATAACAGCCGCTTTCATACCCGTCGCCGCTCAGCAGGCCTCCCTCTACCACAAAACGGCATCCCTGCTTTTTGCCGGTTTCAATGGCATCGAGATACATATCCACAGCAGCTTTGTCGATCAGCGGGCCTACATGGTTTTTGGGATCCAGCGGATTGCCGATGCGCAATTGTTTGTATGCAGCAACGAGCCTGCTCTTTACTTTTTCGTATATGCTTTCCTGTATGATCAGACGACGGGTGGTAGTGCAACGCTGTCCCGCAGTGCCTACTGCTCCGAACACAGATCCGAGAATAGCCAGATCCAGGTCGGCGTTCTGTGAGATGATGATGGCATTATTGCCGCCCAGCTCCAGTATCGACCTGCCCAGCCTTGCCGCCACTGCAGTTCCCACGGCCTTGCCCATGCGCGTGGATCCGGTTGCGGATATCAGTGGAACACGGTGATCATTCACCAGCCATTCGCCAACCGGTCTGTCCCCGACAATGAGGCCGCTCAACCCTTCAGGAGCGTTGTTCCTGGCAAACACTTCTGCAACGATATGCTGGCAGGCCAATGCACAGAGCGGCGTTTTTTCGGAAGGCTTCCAAACGCAAACATTGCCGCAAACCCAGGCCAGCATGCTGTTCCAGCTCCATACGGCTACCGGGAAGTTGAAGGCGGAGATAATGCCGGTAATGCCCAGCGGATGCCATTGCTCATACATGCGGTGCGCCGGCCGCTCGCTGTGCATGGTCAGTCCATGCAATTGCCTGGAAAGCCCCACTGCAAAATCGCAGATATCGATCATCTCCTGTACTTCGCCCAGGCCTTCCTGCAGGCTTTTGCCCATTTCATAGGAAACCAGGCTGCCCAGCGCCTCTTTGTTCTTGCGAAGCGATTCGCCGATCTGCCTCACCACTTCTCCGCGCTTGGGAGCGGGCCATTGGCGCCATTCGCGGAATGCGGACTGCGCCTTGCTTATTACGGCTTCAAAGCCTTTGGCATCGGTGCTGATGACGGTAGCAATGCGTTTTCCATCGACAGGAGAAAAGGATTCAATGAGAGCGCCGTCAGAATCGAGCCATTGCGAGCCGGTGGATGTGCCGCTGTTTTTATTTTCGATTTTAAGTTGCCTGAGAAATTCCATAAAACTTGCTTATGAACGGGCAAGTTAGGAATTTACTGAGATACGGGTGCCGTTGCAGATCAATCGTTGCCCTGCAGCAGCTTGTATTCCACGCGCCTGTTCTTTTCGCGGCCTGCGGGATTGTCCTTGCCGTTGATCATATCCGGTTCGATCGGGCAACATTCTCCAAATGCTTTTCCCACGAGGCGGCTGGGGTCTATGCCTTTTTTAATGAGGTAACGGATACAAGCGTCTACACGTGCCTGTGA
Source organism: uncultured Flavitalea sp. (assembly GCA_964475615.1). Classification (GTDB taxonomy): domain Bacteria; phylum Bacteroidota; class Bacteroidia; order Chitinophagales; family Chitinophagaceae; genus Puia. Next base: position 2,962 of record CAYYZJ010000882.1, read on the forward strand.
GAGCTTTATATTGTATTGCTCGCCGCCTATGGCATCGGTATATCCGCCGATCTGTA
>CAYYZJ010000883.1:0-1684 GCA_964475615.1 uncultured Flavitalea sp.
AAAGAAGGCAGGGAGGAATATGCGCTCATCAACGTGCCCACCGATAATCTTCCCCGGTTCTATACCGTAAAGGCAGAAGGCGTGCAGTGGATCGCTTTTATGGAAGACATCATCAAAAGCAATCTGCAGTTCCTGTTTAAAGATGCCGCCATTAAAAGCTGCTTCAGCATTAAGATCACGCGCGATGCCGAGATCAACCTGGACGATGAATACGAAGGCGATACTGCCGAAGCCATCGAAAAGCAGATACTGAAACGCGACCTGGGCCTCGCCACCCGCTTCCTCTACCAGCCCGGAATACCGCTCAGATGCCTGCAAACACTGATCAATACCCTCGGACTTTTCGGCGCATCGAATGTGGAAGGCGGCCCTTATCATAATCTCAAAGACCTTGCTTCATTGCCGGTCACTGACCCCGCTTGCTACGATGAAAAATGGCCCTCGCAGAGCAGCCGGGCGGCAGGGGAAACAAGATTCCTGCTGAGCCGGACTGCGGAAGGCGATCTCATGCTGCATGTCCCTTACCAGTCTTACGACAGCATTCTCCGCTTTTTCAATGAAGCGGCTGCCGACCCGGATGTCAAGGAAATTTATGTTACGCTTTACCGCGTGGCCAGCGAATCGAGGATCGTGAATGCCCTGATCAGCGCGGCCAAAAACGGCAAAAGGGTTACCGTGTTCATGGAGCTGAAGGCAAGGTTCGATGAGGCCAATAATATCCGCTGGGCCAAGCGGATGAAAGCGGCAGGCGTCAGGCTCATTTACAGCATTCCGGGATTGAAAGTGCATGCCAAGATCGCGCTGGTAAAGCGGGAGCAGAAAAACCGCATGCAGTATTTCGGACTGCTGGCCACCGGCAATTTCAATGAAACAACAGCCAGGTTCTATACCGATCATATCCTGCTCACGGCAAATGCCGCCATGCTCAGGGAAATGGAGCTGCTCTTTATTTTTCTTATGCGCAGGCAAAAGCCGCGCTCGCCGGCGCTCATCCGTTTCGACCACTTGCTGGTAGCCCAGTTCAACCTGCAAACGCGTTTCCTGGAGCTGATAGACCGGGAGATCGCTCATGCCAGGCAGGGATTGCGGTCAGGCATCACCGTTAAATTGAACAACCTCGAAGAAAAAGTGTTGATCAGTAAACTCTATGAAGCTTCCAATGCAGGAGTAAAGATCTCCCTTATTGTAAGAAGTATATGCTGCCTGATCCCCGGGCTGCCGGGCATGAGCGAAAACATCAGCATTATCCGCATCGTAGACCGCTACCTGGAACACGGCCGCGTGTTTATCTTTGACAATAATGGGAACGAAGAGGTATGGCTTGGCTCGGCCGACTGGATGAACCGGAATATCTACCGCCGCATCGAAGTGTGCTTTCCGCTCTATGATGAACGCATCAGGAAAGAAATATCGGCAATCATCCGGCTCCAGTTGAAGGATACGGCCCAGGCGGTAGCCATCGACCGCGAGCTGAACAATGTTGTTCCCGAACCGGATGATCCGGCCATACGATCGCAGGAAGCCATCTACAAAATGCTTAGTCATGATGCTTAATATACAAACCTTGAAAAGTCTGGCTTTTGTACTGCTGGCCGTTACCGGCATAGCCTGTTTCCGTCAAAAAAGCTACCAAAACCCGGAAGGATACGATCTGAACAAACCGGAAAAATTTAAAATGATCGAA
>CAYYZJ010000884.1:0-8593 GCA_964475615.1 uncultured Flavitalea sp.
TGTATGAAAAAGGGAATGTGTACTGTGCCAGCAAATCGGCGGTCGATGCCGTTTCCAGGGCCATGCGCATCGACCTGCTCCGCCATCGGATAAAAGTGACCGCCATCCACCCCGGCGCAGCAGAAACGGAGTTTTCCAAAGTACGGTTCAAAGGCAACGAAGAAGAAGCCAAAAAAGTATATGAAGGATACACTCCTTTATCCGCCGCCGATGTGGCCGATGTGATCTATTACTGTACCACCCTTCCCGATCATGTGTGTATCAACGACCTTACGCTGACCTGCCTGGCGCAGGCTGATTCCATTTATTTTTATAAAAAGGCATAAGGTAGAAGGTGAAAGGGGTGAGGTAGAAGGTGTAAGGTATTTGCTTATGCCTTACACCTTCTACCTTCTACCCTTTACCTTAATAAGGCATAAAACTTGTGCGGGATATTGTAAATATCCTTTCTATTGTCTACTTTTGTCATAATCCATCAATCCGTAAAAAGCCAAGGCATGAAACCAACCCTATGCAAGCTTTCACTGGCTCTATGTTGTTTATTCATGAGCCATGTTCTCTCCGCCCAGGAGGTGATCAGGCAGGAAAGCTGCGACACCCGCCCTTATCAGCAACAGATCGACAGTCTCAAAAACGTATTCAGCTCCCAGGGTTTTGTTGTATTGCGCGAGGCATCCATGATGATGCAGAGCGAATATGAAATGCCTATTGTAGTGCCCATGAGCCAGGGTGCATTGTATGAATTTGTATTCATCGGCGATCCCAGCTCCAGATTATATGAAGTAAGGATGTACGACTGGAACGAAAGGCAGGTCGTATACCAGAAAAAAATGTGGGGCGATGTGGACGGCAATATCATCAGCTACGCTTATATCCCTCAATTCACCGAATACCACATGATCAAGCCCGTTCAGGTAAACAAGACCAAGAAAAAACTTTGCGGGTATGTGTTGTTGTTGAAGAAAGTGAAGTGAAGCCTGAGGTCTGAAGTCGGAGGTCTGAAGTACGATGAAGTCTGATTTCTGACCTTCCGACCTCGGACCTCCGACTTCTGATCTCCGACCTCAGCTCTCTCATCTCGGCGTTGGCTGGCGCTGCTGCTGCGCAGCTACTTCGGCCAGGGAAATCCTGATCTTTAATCCTCCCCTTGTTGTGGTTATGGGCGGCGAGCTGGAAATCTTCGGCTCTACCCTTCTCCTGTCGAAATAGAATTGAATGTTGATGCGGTTATTGATCACATAATCGATGGTCGGGGCAATATCCACCACTTTCTGTCCGCCTACCGGCAATGCTGCATTCTGATCGAGATAGGTGTTGGAGCTGGCATCATCGCGCAGACTGAAATCCAGGCGCAGGTTCAGGTCATTGTCGAGCCGCTTGGATGCATTCTTGCCTACTTTAAGTCCGAAAGGCAAAGGCAGTCCCCGCTTGCGCCAGCCAAGACCCAATGTAAATTCAGTGGAACGCATTTCACTCATCTGGTAATCGATCAGGCTCAGGCTGAGCTGGCGCGATTTGCTGTATCCCAGCTTGGCCTGCAGTTGATTGGTAAAGGTCATATCCAGATCCAGCAATGGAGCGAACTGCTCGTTGATGGAAATATTCGGCACGAGGAAGAATGGAACGAAATTACCGGTGAGCGTATCGATGAAACCGGGATATCCTATTCCGAAAGGATCGGCATAAGTGAGCGCCGTATTGAAGCTGTTCATGCTTAATGTGCTCGTATAAGAATTGGTGATGCTGAAATTGCTGAATATCTTGTCGAGCCCCGGCACGCGGCTCAATCCGTTATAGCTGATCCGCCAGTTCGGTTTCGGCATATAGCCGGAGAACGGATTGGAGCGGATGCTCGAATTGCTTTCATTGATCAGGGCAACCGTATTCGGGCTCTTGCTGCTGTATGCAGCAATGAATGCCGGTATGAGCACGTCCTGCGCATATTTGCCGTATCCTTTATAATAACCGTCCGCACCGGGAGCATTGCCTGAATAGGGATTCAGCTTGCCCAGTCTTTCAGAAATTATACTGCGGTAATTCTGAAAGGTCTTGAATGTTTTGGAAATTTCATTGGGCTTGAAACTTTCAAACAAAGTGCTGATCGAAATAAAGCTTACACTGAAGCTGCCCGCAGTATATGGATTCAATCGCGCAAAATTGCCGCTGCCGATGGTGTCCTTATACAGCTCGGTATAATTTTTTCCGAATGTCTTGTTCCAGTTCAGCGTGATGTTCATGTCGCGCACAGGCTCAAGCTGTGCAGTAATATTGATCAACTGGTTAAAGCTGGACTGGTTTTGAAAATTGAATGTGGTATCGGTGCTCATCAATCCTCTCTTGGCGAGCTTGCTGACAAAATTTGTGTCGGGCTGCGCGCCGAACACATAACCGAATCCCGGCTCTCCTGATTTGAGATCGAGGCCCAGCAGCCTGGTGCTATCCATATATCCGTAAATGCTGGAAGCGGAGTTTTCCGAATAGCTCAGCATAATTCCCTTCAATGAAGTGAGCAGTTTTGCCACGGCTTTAAGCAATCCTTTCAGGTGATAAGGTTCCTGCTGTTCGGGCGCTGGCTTTGCATTAGCTGCTGTATCTCTCCTGTTGGAAGGTTGCTGCTGCTTGGGATTTTGCGGCGCCTGGTCCAGATCGCGCAGCAATCGCCATTTGCTGTAGAGCCTGCTGAAATTGAGCTCGCCGTTAAGCTCTTTTTTCTGCGTGTTCTGCAGGCTGTTGCCCAGGCTTTTTGCCAGCAGCGAAGCGCCCGTCCACATATAGCTCGATCCGTAACTCGCTCTTATGGTAGTCCAATCCAACGCAGGTATCTTGCCGGTAGGCAAAGTATACGAGATATTGGCGTTCTGCTGGTACATGATGGTTCTTCCGCCTTTCCAGAAATTGCTCCACATGCGCCTGCGTGCGCTTTTATCGAGGCGGCCGCTGTCTTCATCCACCCAGGCTTTGTTGAGCGCATTGAAATCGAGGTTGAGCGAGCGCGTAAGGTTCCATCGCAGCACATAAGAGCGGTCGAACGTAAAGAATTTATTATAGGTTTCCGGCAGCACGCCTTTGGGGCCGCCCACATTTCTTGAACGGTATGCCCCGAACTGCCGAACGATGTCGGCGCGGAAGCCCAATATATCGGGAACGGGATTGAGGTTAAAATCCTTGATGATGTTCAGCCATTTCGATTTCGATTTTATTCTTCGCTTGAGCGGCTCCCAGTATTTGGGCACGCCGGCAAAATTATATCCCAGCCCGCCTTTGTAGGTGATCAGCTCGTCCTCCTCGGCCAGCGGACTATGATGCTCCGATTGAGTATAGGAATAACTCACATCGAAGTTCTCGATGCTCCAGGGCTTGAGTTTTTTTCCGGTGAGATTGTTTTTCCGGACATTGGTGAAATTGAATGTTTTTATCGTGGTGGCGTCCACCGCCTGCTCCTTGATGGAATCGCGTTCATTGGCAGGCGCTGCTTTCAGCTTATCTTTCAGTTTGATATCGAGATCATAAGGATCGTATTCCGGAGTGCTTACATTTCTCGATATGCTGGCATAGAACGGAATGGAGAGGGCTGCTTTCTTGGGAAGCAGCCGGCCCAGCTCGAGCGTAGTGGCGGCATCAAGCTGCGTGTTATTGTCGAGTGAACGCGCATTGATATTCTGATCGATGGATCCGAAACCAACCGTTCTTATGCTTCCTGAAAGATACATGGTTCCCAGGTCGGCCAGCTTGATGTCCACTCTGCCTGTGGCCGCATATCCGCCCCTGTCGTTGATATCGAGCAGGCGCAACTCATCGAACCATACTTCCGTACACACCGAAGGCTGCCTGGCATTCTGAACGCCCACAAAGAAAGCCTGCACGGCGCCCAGGTTGGGATTGCCGAAAATCGCATATACCCTGCCGTTAGGATCAACTTCTTTGTAATACACATTGGTGGATCCGCTGTTGTTCCGGTTTACCTTGAGCTGTATGAGCCGGTCGAGCGAGAGATTGAGGTTATTGGAATCGGGCCAGATATCGGTATCCAGTGTGGCATACCATTTTGTTTTGCGCAATGGTATCTTTACCTCGTAATAATTACTGATGAAATCGCTTCCCAGCCTGATCACGGCATAGAGGTCGTAATCGTTCAGCACATCGGCGCTTCCGGCAGATTCCGCATGGATGAACATATCCAGCTTGCCATAGCGGCGGAGATCGAGATTGGTGTTTTTGAATACGCCCCTCGCATCATTCTGCGCCAGATTGCAGATCTGCAGGCTCATGGCCTGTTCATTGAGCAGGATGTTCACGTTATTGGTGCTAAGCTGCTGCTGGCGCTGTATGCCCGGCGGAATAACATAAGGCACCGGCGTTCGCGAACTGTTCTGCTCAATGTTCACTGCGGTAATATTGAATGAAGTGCCTCCGGTAGGCAGATCGATGTATTGCCCCGCTGTATCGAGCTTGTAATTGAAATTGCGCCATTGATCCCTGATCAACTGGAACTCCGCAAAACGGCATACCACCGAATCGGTAAACCCCGTAAGGTACATGCGGATAAACCGGATGGATTTGAAATCCGGAATATTTCCCACTTTCTGCGTATAGGCGGTGATGGGGATCCTGAACTGGTACCAGGTTTGCGGCGTGCCTCCGCTGGGCGTGAACTCCCGGCTGCTGGTGATATAATTCTGCCCGACCACCAGCGAAGCGGGACTGAGATCCACTTTATACTCGAAATATTCTTCCAGTTCGTTCAGGGTATTGTCGCGGTCGAGGTCTTCCTGGTCGGGATAAAGCGTGAACGCATTCACATACTGATCGCTGGTGGAAGCTACCGGCGAGTTGCCCTGCGGACTGTTGATGTTCTTATAACGGCCAAGTATACCCGTTTTATTATTATCATAATCGCTGTTGCGGTAGTTCGTGAAGTCGTCGCTCGAAGGATCGTTGGCTGCTTTCTGATATACCGGCGAGCCGGTTCCGAAAACAGTGGCAAGCTGGTTGAGGTAATTCTGGAATTTAGATTTTTCGCCGGCATCGTCCAATCCATCAAAACCCACGTCCTGGTAAGGCCTGTCGGAAGGATCGTTGCTGAAGGCATTGGTGACCTGGATGGGATTGGAAGGCGCGCGGCCCCAAACGGAGCTGCTGTCGATGGAAGCATCGATATTGGGTGTGTTCAATCCGTTCTCATACAATCTTCTTCCGTCTTTCAAAATATCTTCCGAAACGCTGCCCAGGTCGAAATAGAGCTGGCCTCCTGTACTGGATGGATTGGTGAGGAAGGGGCTTTGCATCCAGAATTCGATGTACTGCACATTGGCGGTTTCAAAATCCGTTTGATCGATGGAGCGCATGATGCCGCCCCAGCGCTTCTGCGGGTTCAGCAGCTTGCCGTCGGAAGTTACGCTTCCCGGACGGGCATCGAAATTATAAGGGCCTTTGTCGGTGGGATAATATGCCACGTCGAAGGTGATGAGTTGCGCCTGTCCGTATTCAGGCGTTTGCTGCGGAAAAAGCTGCTGCACATTGATGGGCGCTATCCGGGGATCGCCGAAATTCTCATATCCTCTTACGGGGTTGCTGCTGTTGGTCTTGTCCTGCAAAGTAGGTTCGATATTATACCAGGCGATCTTGGCGCGGTTGAACCCATATTCCAGCGAATCGCTGAGGTTGCCTTCGGGGAACAGCCCGTTGCCTGCAGGCGTAGAAGCCAGCGCCCAGCTTGTGATGGGAAAGCGCAGGTCGATGGAACTGGTCGATCCCTCAAAATCATCGATATAGATTGTTCCGCTGCTGCCCTTGCCGATCTGCGGCGGATGGCCGGGCTTGAGAAAAGCCACTTCGCCTGTTGCGGCAATATTGCTCATCTCCTTGCTCGAATAAAAAGGCAGCTTGTTGAGCAATCGCGTTATTTCGGGTACCTGTGCCCGGTAGTTCACATCCGCGCCGTACATGCTGTTGCGGATGGGGTCTTCATTGTAATTGGTCTTGGTGAAAAAAGGCCTTTCATTCAATCTTTCATAAGTAGCTCCCAGGGCCAGTGACTGCGTTGGCGTGCTCTTGGCCAGGTAATCGAGCCGCAGTCCCATGAACCCGCGCTGCTGGGTATTGAAAGCGCCGTTGTTTTCATATTGCACGTTTACCGGCACTCCGGAATTGATGATGGCCTGGTTGATGATCTTTACACTTCCTGTATTGTAATCGACGGTATAGTCCACATTTTCCTTGAGTGTTTGTCCGCCTGCGGTCACCACCACCGATCCGGGAGGCACGTTGTAGGCGCCGAGCTGAACATCGGTGCTGGTTTGTCCTTTGGCCACCCCGCTGATGATATAGCGGTCTACATTGGCAAAGGTCTTCGCTACCTCCTTGATGGTATCGTATAGTTGAGTGAAGACATACTTATCCCTAAGCGCTGGTGAACTGGCAAATGCGGCATCGCTCAGGTCTTTACCAAAAGGCTCCAGCAGAGGGAAAATGATCCTCGCCTGCGACGACACGATGGTATACCCTTCAATAAAATCGAACACGCCGTCGGGCTGGGGGTCATTGCGTGCATTCAGTCTGTCCAGGTCAAGTATGGTGAGCAGCGGTATCTGCGCCTTATCTCCTTCAGGCAGATATCTCTTGGTTCCCTTGCTCGGCTCATCATACAAAATATTCACCTGGAAACCCGATTGCTGGATATTGGACAGGTAAGTGCCTGTTCCCGTCTTCAGCGTATAAATATTCTTCATCATCAGATCCCAGATCGGCAGGCTAGTGCGCTGGGAAGTGGCTTTGAGCAATTTCAGGTACACTACTTTTTGCGCACCCGGATTAGTGCTCTGTGTGGTATCCGGAGAAACATCCTGCGCAAATTCACCTACCTGGTAAATATGTCCGTTATAACTGTACTGAAAGGCTACGGCCAGCACATCATTGGGCTGCAACGGCTGGTTCAGCGAAATAAATCCTATCTGCGCATTGAAAGTATAATCCGTGGAGTTCAGCTTGCGGGCAAAGACCTGTTCAAAATCCTGAACCTGGGTCAATCCCATCGAGTTGAGTATACCGGTCACCTGCGATGAGTTGCGGCTATTGGGATTGCTGATGATGTTCCGGTATTCGTCATTCGCATTATTATCGGGATAAGGCGTGGCCGTCAGCGGGTGTACATTGGGGCTGTATGGCGAAGATTCGCCAAGATCCATCAATCCCACCACACTGCGGGCGTTCGTGGTGCTTCCGTTCCGGTTGGTGACCCATACTTCCACCCGCAGTATCTGCACCTGCGAGCTTACAACAGGCAGCTTGGCCATGGCCTTGTTGTAATTATTCCTGAAATACTGGGCAAGCAGGAAGTGGCGGTTCTCATCATAATCGTCGGCCTTGAACTGGAATGTAGTGGTGGCAGCGCCGCCCTGCAGTCCGAGCGACTGGCTCTGCGAACGCTGGTTGGCCAGCACGCCGGTCACGAATAATTTTCCGAACTGCAACTGCGTTTTGATGCCGAAGAGCGACTGCTCGCTGGCCATCAGCGTGCTCTTTGTGGTGAAGGAAGTATTGCCCGCCTCGATCTTTTTCACGATATCATCCGGGCCCCCGGTATATTCCAGCTTCAACTGGTTCATCCAGTCGAAAGTAGCCTGGGTGTTGTATGTGATAGGAAGCTTCAGCTTGCTGCCGATATTGCCCAGCACGTTCACATTGGCATCCATATTGAAATCGAGGCCGCCGGTCTTCCGGGCATTTTCGGGCAAGGTCGGGTTTTGAACGTTCTGCCCCTGATAACCTGCCGTGATATCCACATTTCCCTGCGGCCTGATATCGATCTTGCCCTGGCCGAAAAGCCGGTTGAACAGATTGTCTTTTACCGCCAGCTTCGGCCTGTATCTTTTCTGGTTCAGGAGGCTGAGCATATCGGCCCGCTGCCGGAAATAATCGTTCTCCGATTTCCTGGACTGCAGGAGCATGAACTCATCATAAGTGAGATAAGTGGGCTTCCGGTAATACTGTCCGCCCACTTTTTCAACAATATAATATTGCCGGGTAACCGGATCATATTCGATGGAATCGTGAATATTGGGGGGATCGGCAAGATCGAAGGCATTGCGGCGCGGATTGCTGAACGGATCGCCCCGGCGGTCCTGGATAGGAAATTTCAGCGTATCCTTTCTGGTAGTGTCTTTAACCGCCGGCCCGCTGACCTGCTGCGCCTGTGCAGCATGGCAAAGGCAGACAGTTATGGCCATCAACAGCAGCGTTGAATAAATCAGTTGGAACGAATAGCGGGTCAAAACTTCTCTCAAGAATTAGTTAGGTAGAGATGCAGCGATAGGCTATAAGATTTTTAATACTTTCTTAATAATGTCTTCAACCTTGTCAGGCGCCGGCTCATCGGCGAGCACTTTTTTCAGGGCTTGTTCCGCTACCGGGCGAGCAATGCCCAGCGCGACCAATGCATTGAACGCATCTTGCTCCAATGTATTGTTTATCAATGGGGAAATATTTGGGGCGGGAATCAATTTTCCGATCTTATCCCTGAGCTCGAGGATGATCCGTTCGGCGCTCTTGCGGCCTATGCCTTTTATACTTTCCAGTTGCCGGGCATTGCCCTGCT
>CAYYZJ010000885.1:0-2533 GCA_964475615.1 uncultured Flavitalea sp.
CGCGCCCCGCTGTCGAAGCGGGAGAGAGCCTCGGCTTTCTGCCCGGTGATCTGAAAGAAAAGATCGATCCGTACCTGCGGCCTTTGTACGATGCGCTGGACGATATGATCCCTGCCGACAAGCTGGGTTATTACATGAGCACCCGCACCATCGAGATCGCTCCGCTGGCATATATGCGCGGCCGCACGCTCGACAATGCATTCATCATTCTGGACGAGGCCCAGAATGCAACCGATCTTCAGCTCAAGATGTTCCTGACCAGGATCGGGGCCAATGCCAAGGCCATCATCACCGGCGACCTCACCCAGATAGATTTGCCCAAAAATCAGAAAAGCGGACTGGCCAAAGCATTGTATATCCTCAAAAATATAGATGGCATTTCTCATATCGAGCTTGATGAGGAAGACGTGGTACGCCACAGGCTGGTAAAAGCCATCATCAAGGCCTATGAAAGAGACAAGAACAACAGTGAACAGGGTAATTTCACTGAAAGACAGTAATCGGATCTCCCTTTGAAACGAATGGACTTAGCCTGTGGAATTTTCTGCAGGCTTTTTTACATTTGCAATCAGGATTTAAGGATTTTCAGGATTTCGCAGACAGGTGGCCGCAACCAAATCACAAAATCCGGAAACCGGCAATAAAAGCAAAAGCGATCATCAGTGAAAAAAATAATCATTACCTCTGCTCTTTTCTGTCTATTGGGCTGCAACTCGGAAAGAACCTTTAAAAAAGCCGAAGATGCGCAGGATGCAGGCCGCGAGTTCATCCGGGCCTCGCTCGACGGCGATTACGAAAAAGCGCAGTTCTATCTGCTGCAGGATTCCGTGAACAACCTGCTCATGAGCAAATGGGAAAAAGGGTTCGACCAGTTCGATGCCGCTACCAGGCAGCAGTATAAAGAAGCATCCATACTGCCCATCAACATCAAAGCGCTGAACGATTCGGTCACTACCTATACATTTTCCAACAGCTATAGAAAAGATACCACCACCATCAGGATCGTGCGCGTAAACGGCGAATGGCTGGTTGACCTCAAGGAAATCCTGAATACCCAAAAATGATGTTCAAAAATATCTTGATCGTGGGCTTTGGCGGGGCAATCGGCAGCATCGCCCGGTATCTTTGCCAGAAATATTTATACGAATGGAACCCTCACCCTTTTCCCATCGGCACTTTTATCGTTAACCTGCTGGGCTGTTTTTTGATCGGTCTTTTTTACGGATTATCGGAAAAAGGAACCCTGCTTACGCCGGAATGGAGATTGCTGCTCACCACCGGCTTCTGCGGAGGATATACCACTTTTTCTACCTTTGCTTATGAAAATGTAAATCTCCTTAAAAACGGCGATTACCTTTATTTCGGATTGTATACGGCCGGCAGTGTGCTGTTGGGGATCATGGCCACTTTCTTCGGCGCGTTCATCATCAAATTCATCTGACCATGCAGCTTAACGGAGAATCCAAATTGTTGCGCATTTTTGTGGGAGAGATAGACAAGATCGGTCACACATTATTGTATGAAGCCATTGTGCAGGCTGCAAGAAAAGAAGGCATCGCCGGAGCAACCGTATTGAGAGGCATCATGTCTTACGGCGCCAGCACAAGGATACATACCGCCAAATGGATCGAAATATCCGAAGACCTTCCCATCATTATCGAGATCGTGGATACAGCAGAAAAGATCGATCATTTCCTGCCTGCCGTTCAATCCTTATTCGACCAATGCGGCCGCGGCGGCCTCATCACCATCGAGCGGATAAATGTGCTATACTACAAATCCAAGCAATAACCGCTGCCAGGGCTTAGTCCACCGGTTTTGTGGTTTGTAGTTATGCCTGTTTTCACCTAGGTTTGTAGTATTAACGTATAATCTTATGATGACAGTCTCCCATCCCTGGCATGGAGTACCGTTCGGTTCAGGCGCGCCAAGAACAGTCAATGCGATCATCGAAATTCCGCAAGGCTCCAGGGCTAAATATGAGATCGACAAGGAAAGCGGTCTGCTGAAGCTGGACAGGGTCATTTATTCCTCTTTCTATTATCCCGCCAACTACGGCTTCATTCCGCAGACTTATGGAGACGATAAAGATCCATTGGATATTCTCATCATCACTTCCCTTCCCGTTCAGGCCCTTTGCCTGATGGAAGCAAAAGTGATGGGCGTAATGCGGATGATCGACAGCGGAGATGCCGACGACAAGATCATTGCCGTTGCAGCCAAAGATCCCAGCGTGAACCATTATAACAATATCGAAGAGCTGCCCAAGCATTTCTTTGAAGAGCTGAGACATTTTTTTGAAGAATACAAAAAGCTCGAGAACAAGACAGTGGTGGTAGAAGATTTCGGCGATAAAACCACAGCCCTTAAAATTATTGAAGAGGCCATCGCTTCTTATAAAGCGAATTTCCGGGTCAATGCCTAGCATCTCACTAAAACAAATGCTGGCTACCGGGAAATGCATTCATAACCCAATTCAACAATCATGTCAACACAAACAGTTTTGCTCATCATCCTGGTAGGCCTGGCTGCC
>CAYYZJ010000886.1:0-4432 GCA_964475615.1 uncultured Flavitalea sp.
CACCCGGCCTTCCCAAACTGAGAAATTTCAGCTTCAGAATCTTCGATAAGAATCTGCTTTTCAATGCATTAATATTCCGGCATGCTTTTCCTGATATGCTTATCCTCAAAGGGACTATTATGGAAGAAGCGACACGAAAGCACCGGATTTTTATTGTAGAGGATGATCTGTTTTATCAACAGTTGATTGCAAAGGAACTGGAATCCCTGGCTGAGGAGATATTTTTTTATACGAAGGGGGAATCGTGCTTACAGGATCTGTGCAGGCGTCCTTCCATCGTAGTGCTCGATTATGATCTTGAAGGGGAGATGAATGGGCTTGAAGTATTGCAGGAGATCAGGAAATTCGACCCTTCTATTTATGTGATCATTTTTTCGGATCAGAAGCAGCTCGATAGTTATGAGAACGTCATACGCTATGGTTTTTTTGATTATCTGGAAAAAAGAAACCATGCCTTGCGTTTGCTTAAAAGTATGATCAGCATATCGCGGATTCCGGGATAATGGGGTTTCAAGGGTTCATGTTCTCATGAATCCTGACAAGAAGCCAATCGTACCCTCATCTACCCTGAACAACAGCCTATCTTCTTCAGAAATCCCGTTATTACCCGGGAATCCGCGATATGTATTTTTCGATCTGTTTAATCTGGTCCACGATCTGCGGAGTAGCCGGCTTCAATGCCTTGGCCTTACGGAAAAAATCTTTAGCTGCGCGAAATTCTCTTTTTGTCATCATGATGGAGCAGAGCTGCAGGAATGCGGCGGCCTGGTTTTCTTTATCCGGCAATCCTTTGCGGATGGCCTGGCGGATATAGCTTTCTCCCTGGCGGAGATCGTTTTTCTGCATAGCCAGCATGCCCATCTGCAGGAGGCTGGCGCCTTCGGCTTCTTTCATCGGCATGCCCAGGTCGAGCCCTTTTTTCATGTTCTTTTCTGCGGCGTCGAAGTCCTGTTTCATCATGGCCAGGTTACCCTTGAGGGTATAATAAACCGAGCGGATGGGTTTATAGAGCAGTCCCGGAAATTTGATGGTGTTCAATACTTTTTCGGCGCCTTCGATATTTCCGCTTTCCATGTGTTCCTGGATAAGCCTCAGCGGGCCGAAAAAGAAATGACCGAATATGAGGATTACACCGACGAGGTAAGGAAGGAATGCGGGCCAGAAGCCGGTAAATATATTGGTGGCGATGGCTATGGCCAGAAAAGCGATGCCCAGCCAAAGCCGGTATTTGATGATCAGGTTATACAACTTCATTTTTGCTCTTTTGTAAGGAGTGCAAAGATAGGAAGTAGTAAGTAGTTAGTAGAAAATAGGGGATTAATTCCTGTTCTCCTTGTTTAGAACTTGTCGTCATTAACCTCTATCCAATACCCGTCCGGATCCTGGAAATAGATCTGGCTGACCTTATCGGGCCTGGGCTGGATCTTTTTCTCTTCGCCGGCCCAGTTGCCGTATTTGATGTGCATGGCATCCAGGTGCTTCATGAACTCGGGCACCGAAGGAACCGAAAAAGCAAGGTGGATATTGATATCGTGCGGAATGGTTGCCTTTGCTCCGCTGACCACATGGAGCTGGGCATGATCGCCCATTTTGAACCAGGTATGATGATGGTCGTGAAAGGGTTCTTCGATTATTTTCAGTTGCATTACTTTTTCATAGAACTCGCTGCTTTTTTCCAGGTCAACGACATAGATGGTAGTATGATTGAAATGAGGGGTCTGTGCCTGGATAAGACCGGTTACCAAAACAAGCAAAACAGCCAAATGCATTTTTTTCATCAGAAGAAATTTTGTCCCGGAAGATATGAATAAACAGGATAAAGCGGGAAAGTATTATTTTTGCGGTCTTGTTTTGGGCAGGGTCGGGTTATCTGGTTGAATAAGCTTTGAGATTCCCGGCCTCGAAACAAACGGTCCCGTAGTTCAATGGATAGAATAGGAGTTTCCTAAACTTTTGATACAGGTTCGATTCCTGTCGGGACTACTTAACGAAACGCTACATTATAGGCGGTTCTCTTTTTTTCCTCTCTATGAAATTGATAATTAGTTTATTACATTTTAGTTAAAACGGTTCGATAAATATTCAAAAAAACTATAAAGTCTACTTAGAAGTTTAACTGTAGCTGTTTCCTACAGCAGATTAAGTTCGATTTCTTCTAACTCAATCGTTACTGTAATTGTTCCTGCTCCGACTTATTATAATTTTTTGCGATCACATAAAAGAAGTCTAATATAACTGCTGCCTCATCATCATCTACATGAATATTATTTCTGCCCAACAGGGAAATTGCCCGCCCTGTTGAAACGTTTTTGTCGCTAAAACAGGTTGGAAGATTATAAGGAAATACTCTCGTCTTTATAAGACCACAGGAGAACGATAAGATTTTTGATAAAGCTTTATCTAGTTGAAAAGAGCTAATGGTGCCAGTTTGACTGTCAATATCAGCAGGAGAAATCAAATTAATTATTTGCTTTTTATCAGCTATATCAAAATCTTTATATCGAAAAAATATATTTGAAAAGGATTCATCCGCTTTATTGATATATTTATCAAGGCAATTTAGTTTGATGGTAACCTTATCTACTTCACTTTTCAAGATTTCAGAGAGAGCAGAATATTCTTTCTTCAGGCTGCTAAAGTCGTCAAATTCAATTTTCTCTGATAAATACAATTTTCGCGCTTTTGATATTGTTTTTTCTTGTTCTTCAATCTGTTCCAAAAGCATCCTCTTTTCCTGCAGATATTGTACCCGTTGCGTAGCTGTATTTATATCGTCAAGAACACGTTTAAATAATTCAATAGCGCCAGGAGACAGAATCAGGCTTTCTATCAGCCTCTCATAAAGATCATTGATTATATCTGCCCTAAACCTTATTCCACATTTACCATTGCAATGATAATAGGGATATTTTTTGCTGCGGCCTTTACAAAAGCTACCCGTTAATTTTCGGTTACAAGTGGGGCAGATCAAATATCCTCTCAACGTGAAAAACGCCTTTAGCTCATCCGTTTTCCCAACGATTTTTCTTTTTGTCTTGATGACATTTTGCACAATACTAAAAAGGTCTTCAGAAATTATAGGTTCGTGTACACCTTTAATAAATTGTTGATCTTCATTTTCTCTTGACTGAATTGTAATAATTCCACAGTATACCGGGTTCCGGATTAGTTTCCAGAAATTTGCTCTGGAGCACTTAAGCCCTTTCATATGCGCCATTCGTCTAATCTCTTCAATAGCAAAAGAGTTTTTCGCTAATTGTTGAAATGACCATTTCATTAAATCTGCTTCAGGTTGCTTTGGAGCAATATACTTTTTGCCATTAGGCAATGTGAGATTGACATAGCCTAACGGGGCTTTAGAGGGATATCTACCCAACTGTTTCGCTCTGCGAATGCCGTTTGAAGTATTTAATGCTCATCTCATATTCTCAGCTTCAGGAATAGATAAATAAACAGCAAGCATTACGGAACTTTCCGGAATATCGAAGTCAATAGGCTGGTCTATGGCTGTGGCGGTAGTATGGTGCTTTCTTAAAATGCCAATCATTTCATAGGCGTATTCGATATTTCGGCTAAACCGGTCCCATTTTACAAATAGGATATTGCTTGACTTTTTGGATGCGTTTCTTTTAATTGCAGAGACGAGCTTTTTCCATTCAGGCCGATTAAAATTTTTTGCTGAAAAATCCTCACGATAGATACCTTCAACCTGAATATTATTAAATTCACAGTATTTAATTAATCGATCTTCTTGCTCCGGCAGAGAATAGCCCTTACGCTTTTGTTCATCTGTGCTCACACGGATGTATAAATAAGCTGATTTCATATAAATAAAATTTGTTATTACGGGAAAATATTAGACATCGAGGCAAGCTATTGTTAACGTGAGCGTTTCGTGGAGTATTGTTGGTGGGCAGGCAACAGGCACTAATGCCAAACGACATTCTGAACGGTTTAGAAAAGTTATTACGCTCATCAACCGTTCCAAGCAATTAAAATCTGCTATACCGCTGCCTAGATATCTGAAGTAATCTCCAGTGAATTTAATGAGGATGGTGGCTGATGATCTGGATCACAAAATAGGCCGAAAATTTTCTATTAGCTACGTTAAAAACGCAATGACTCGCTAAGAAAGGGATTACTGGGCACCCGCTTGTTTTTCAGCGTGGTTGAAAGTAAGAACTATGGCTCAAGCGTAGTAACAGGATTATAATTGTTACAGACCGCATCAATCGATATGCTTTGTTCCAGCAAATAAACACATCCAATCCGTTTCGTTATTAGGTTTTAAAAATTATCGTTTTATTGCCCTTTTTCAGTTAAGACCATGTAGCAGTAGTGTCCCGTTTAAACTAAAAGATTTTCAATTGATTATATAAAAGCTCTTTGACATCTTGATCGCTTTGCTTTTTAAGAAGCTGATTTATCGGTG
>CAYYZJ010000887.1:0-4270 GCA_964475615.1 uncultured Flavitalea sp.
TTCATCGGCCCTTTCGCTGGCGCCTTTCACCAAAAATGCAGGCAGCGCTTCGGCCCTGCTTGGAGGTATCCAGATGAGCATCGGTGCACTGACCTCCGCCATGGTAAGCATGCTGAGCAATCATACGGCATTGCCTATGACCGGAGGAATGGCCTGTTGCGCACTGACCAGCTTTACCATCCTGATGATCGGAACAAGGATCATCCGTTACCGGGCAAGCATAGAAGAGGTAGAAGAGCAGAGCACGGAAATGATCAGCGCTTCCTGATCGTCAGGCCTGCTCTACGGGAAGACCGGCCATCTCACGGGAAGGGATATCCGTAGTTTCGGAAGACTGGTATCCGCTCAGATATTCTTCCTTAACAACCTTAGCGGTCTTGTGCTGGCCCGTATGGCTCCATCCCGGAGGCATTATGATATAGAGCAGCTTGTTCTTGATGCCAGGCGCATTTTTCACATCTTTCCAGAGGCTGGGTATTTCACCGAAATAAGCGTCCAGGAAACTGTTCGGCTTCATTTTACGCGTGATCCCGTATTCGATGGGAATATCTTTTTGCTCCGGCTGAAAAGTGCCGAAGACCTTGTCCCAGATATTGAGCAGGTTGCAGAAATTGGTGTCCATGTACAGCGGATTGCGGGCATGATGCACGCGGTGATGCGAAGGGGTAAGGATAATGCGGTTGAAGAATCCCAGCCTGCCGTCGCGGATCAGGTTCTCACCCACATGGATAAACGCTCCCCAGGTTCCGTCGATGAACATGATGAAGAACAGGAGCGGAGGATTTACTCCCATCAGGATGCAGATGGAGGTGCGGATCACATCGGCATAAGGTGCTTCCAGGAAAAAATGGGCATAAGAAACCGAAAGGTTCATGTTCTGCGGGGCATGATGCGTGGAATGCAGGCACCAGAACAATCTCACTTTATGAGCCAGGTAATGATAGATGAAATGCGCAAATTCCCAGATGATGTATCCATAGATCAGCCAGTACCAGGTGAAGCTGGTCTTGATGATGGCATGCTTTTCAAAAAGGCCGATGCAAAATCCCACGGCGGCAATGGACAGGAACCTCGATATAAAGCGGTTGAACACAAAGGATAGAAAAGGAAGTTTATATTCCTCGATCTTGAACCGTTTATAGAAAACCGCCCTGATGATCTCGATGACCAGCAGCAAAGGGATCAGCGGGCCTATGACCGACAGGATACCGTTCAGTGTAAGCAGGCTGCTGTAATCGCCTGAGCGGATCATTTTGAGCAGGGAGCCGATCCCGAAGAATCCGATCAGCTCATCGTATAAGATCTTGAATATTTCCATGGCAACGGCTATTGAATATTGAATGTTGAGTGTTGAGTGTTGAATGTTGAATATTTAAACACTCAACACTCAATGTTCAACACTCAACATTCAAGTAATAAAATAAAATTGATCAATATCCCCATTTCTTCATGATCGCATAATCTTCCCTGGCGCAATCGAGCGGGGTTTTGCCCTGATAGGATTCCTGCTCGATGATGAAATGGGTGGTTCCGCCGGAATTCCTTCCGATATCGGCTACCGTACGGGTATCCACAATACCTGTACCTAAAATCGTGCTTTCATATTTCTCATTTCCTCCGCTGCTCTTGATCTCATCCTTTACATGCATCAACTCGAACCTGCCTGGATATTTTTTGGCAATGTCCAGCGCCTTGGCGCCCCCGTTGAAGAGGTTGCCCATATCGAGCTGCTGGGCCACCAGAGAAGGATCGGTGTTCTGCAGGATAAGATCATATAAGGTAATTCCGTTCAGGCTGGTGTTGAACTCGAAATCGTGGTTATGGTATCCGAACTTCATACCCGATCTTTTACATAGCTCCCCGCACTTGTTGAATACATCCATATAACGTTTGAAATCGTCATAGGTTTTACGCATGGAATCATCGAGCCAGGGACTGATCACGTACTGCTGTCCTACCAGGGCGGCATCTTCAACGGTATATTTCCAGGCATCGGTAAAATCCTGTTTGGCATCATCCCAATGATCTTTATGCATAACGGTATGGCCGCTGCGCATCTTCAACCCAAGCCCATCGAGCAGTTTTTTGAATTCGTCGGGAGAATAGCCGTAAAATTTGCGGTTCACATAATTGGCGTGCTCCACATACTGGTATCCGAAACCCGCCAGTTGCCTGAGGGTGCCGGAAGGATCCTTTTTCATATCATCCCTTACAGAGTACAATTGAATGCCCAGTATTACCGGTTGTTTTTTTGCTGCGAACGTTTCATTAGCCAGAAAACCGGCGGCAGCGATCGAGAAGGCGCTTTTTTTGAGGAAATCTCTCCTTGAACTGTTCATGGCAAGGCAGTTTGGTTTAGTGAATAATGGAGCTAAAGTTAGGTTTTTATAGGAAATAGAAAAGAGAGAATAGAAAATAGAAAGTAGGGTAAATTTTTCCTAAATTGCTTTATGCCTATAGCTCCGCATGTTTATGAGCGCGTGATAGCCGCCAAGCTTTATATCGACGAGCATTTCCATGAAGCGGTCGACCTGGAAAAGATTTCCCGCAAAGCCTGCCTTTCGCGTTTTCATTTTCACCGGCTGTTCACCCGCATCTATCGCAGAACGCCGCATCAATACCTTACCCGCAAGCGGATCGACCTGGCCAGGCAGTTGCTGGCCGACGACGAGCTCAGCGTAACGGAGATCTGCAATTCCGTGGGGTTTGAAAGCCCGGGCTCTTTCAGCGATCTGTTCAAAAAAGAAATCGGCCTCGGCCCTCAGCTTTACCGCAATATCGCCTGGCTGAAAAAACAGGAAGCGAAAAAAAATCCCGTTCGCTTTATTCCGCATTGTTTTATCGATTCATTCAGGCAGAACGGGTAAAAAGCAATTTTCAAGAACTGAATTTGCCGGCCCGCAGTTAGATTTGGCTATTAAAAAAAAATTTTATGATCACCAGGATTTCACACGCTTCCCTATTCGTTTCCGACCAGAACAAGGCCTATGATTTTTATGTAAACAAGCTGGGCTTTAAGGTGCATACCGATGTCAATATGGACAACGGCTTCCGCTGGCTGACCGTAACGCCTCCGGATCAGCCCGAACTGGAAATTGCCCTGCTTACTCCGTTGTATGAAAATATGTACAATGATGAAGAAATCCGCAATGCCTTCAAACTGCTGCTCGAAAAACAGGTATTGGGCGCAGGCGTGCTGCATACTCCCGACTGCCAGGCCACTTATGAAGAATTGAAAGCAAAAGGAGTAGTTTTTAATTCACCGCCGAAAGAACAGTTTTACGGCATCGAAGCCATCATTACCGACGGATGCGGCAACTGGTTCAGCATGACGCAGCCGAAGGAAATGTGAGGAAGGGGAAGGCGAAAGGGGGCAGGCAAAAGGTGGAAGGTAAAAGGCAAAGGGTTAGGGGTTAACTATTGCTGCCTTAACCATTTGCTTTTCTCCCCGCCTTTTACTTCTACCTTTTACCTTCAGCCTTCTACCTTCTGCCTTCTCCCTTCTCCCCTCTACTTAAATTCAGCAAATTGCAATTTCTCCTTGAAAGATCTTGCTGCCATTGAACCCAGGATCAGCCAGGCAATAGGTATTACCAGCAGGCCGGCATAAAGAATACCGACGGCCTTTCCCAGGATCAGGCAGACCACAATGCCTGCCAGCACATACCAAACGGGATACCGGAACATCCGGTTGAGCTCGCTGTTGTTGAAATAAGCCTGCGAAGTGGTACGGTTATATACCACGATGTACGGGCCCTTGCTCTTGCCCTTCCTGATCGCCCATATTATAGAAAGCGCATTGCCTTCCCGGCAGGCTACATTAAAATTCTGCAGTTGAAATGCATGCTCCTGTCCCTGGGCGTCTTCCAGGAATATCTGGTCATGGATAACCGTGGTGGAGCTGATGGTCACCGGTGCGGATCCTCCGGTGCCCTGATAAGTAAATCCGCCGCCGCCGCCGCCATGAACACGGGTCTCCATATTTTTTCCGGCATTCATCACCTTGCCGGTTATCCAATACAGGTCGAAGGTTTTGCCATTGGCAGTAATGGTTTTCATCATGCTGAGTTTAGTGGTGATGGTTTATGATTATTGCTGCTGCCGCTTTAAATAAAACGCTCCTTCGGTGATCTTTGCCGAAGCCGGGTTTAGTTTCCTCGGTATCGGCATTACCGAGCCGACGGCCAGTTGGGGCAAGATGGTCGGCGGGGCAATCGGCAGCACAATCCGTGTCAACTATCATCTCGCCCTGTTCCCGACGATTCTGGTC
>CAYYZJ010000888.1:0-6119 GCA_964475615.1 uncultured Flavitalea sp.
GCCGCCAGGGAAAAGCTCAGGTTGTTTTGCTGATGGGAAAGCGAAAGCATGCGCAACGGATCATCGATCTTTTGTCTGCCTTCCTGAATTTCCCTGAACATGATCCTGGGCCGGTAGTTGACCGGATTGGTTTTTCCCGGAAGGATCCTGATTACGCCTGCGGCTGTCAGTATCCAATGCGTGCCGTCTTTACCGGTTTGTATCTTGAATGTTTGCTGATAGATATTATTGCTGCGCGTGATGTTCTCAATAAAAAAGTTCCCGTTTTCCGACCTGATCTTATCCAACCCTGCCGGCGAGCAGACCCAGATATTGTTTTCTTCATCGGTATGCAGGTAAGAAATAAAATTGTCCGAAAGACCATCTTTAGTGCCGAACTGCTTATATGACCTCACAGACAAGCCATCGAAAAATAAGCAGACCAGGCCGTGGCTGCGGGTGCCG
Source organism: uncultured Flavitalea sp. (assembly GCA_964475615.1). Lineage (GTDB taxonomy): Bacteria > Bacteroidota > Bacteroidia > Chitinophagales > Chitinophagaceae > Puia. Next base: position 445 of record CAYYZJ010000888.1, read on the forward strand.
ATCCATGCATTTCCTTTTTTGTCGATCGTCAGTGAACGGGGCCCTATCATATCGGGCAGTTCTTTCTGGTATACCCTGACCAGCTCCAGGTACCGGTCAGGGTTTTCGGGATGGATGCGGAATCTGAATAGCCTTATGTCGCGGGTAATTACCCATACTTCGCGGGAAGGGGTAACAGCAATCTGGTCCGAGAGATAGCTTAGCGGATAAGATATGATCTTTTTGTTCGGGAACAATACGATCAATTTTTCCGACCCGGCAATAAGATTGCCATAGCCATCGGACAATATCGAATTAAAGCCGAGATTGATATTGCTGGTAGTATCGGAATACAATAAGGAAAGCCTGGCTGTTTTCTCTTTTGTAAACAGGCATTCGTAAATATGAAAGAAATCGATCAGGTAATTTTTGCTGCCAACCATTGCGATCAGGTGGGAGGGAGGCGACAACAGTTTTCCACTCAACAAAAATTCCTTCGATACATTTCCGTACCGGAGAATCAGGTGCTTGTCGGCCTTGTCGATGAACCAAACGCTGTCGGTTCTGTTATCGGCATAGATATCGACTGATGAAAATCCCGGCTTGATCTGTGTATAGAATTCAAACCTGGGGTTTACCAGCTTGCTTATGCCTGTTTGCCCGTTGATGAACCATAAAGTGTTTTCCTTGTCCTGAAAAACCGATTTCTGATCATTTACCGGCAGGCCGTTGTTAGTGGAGAACCAGGTTGACTGGCCATGCGGGTCTATTTTCAGCATACCCTGCCCTGGTGTAAGCCAGTAATTCCGCTGATGGTCGAAATACATGAAGGTGGGCATAAACGGTGCAGCCGCTTTATAAGCAGGAGGCAAGGCAGTGAACCGGATTTTATTCTGCACCAGTGAAGCTTCATCCAGTTTTTTAACACCCTGAAAGGTCGATACCAGAACATCTCCCTGCGGCGACAAAATAATGGAAAGAAAGATCAGTGTGTTTTGTATAACTACTTTACCATTGCTGAGGTCGCAGGAAATAAGCCGGCCCGGCCCGCCGAGCATCTGAACAGTGGGATCTGTGATGATCAGCAGCCTGCTCCTGGTTTCTACTGCATCTACAAAAAAAAGTCCCGCATCTTTTCCTGAAGAATCGGTGAGATTGATCTTGACGAAATGATCTTTTTCAAACCGGAACAATCCTTCATCTGCAAGCGCATAATAAAATCCATCGCTGCAGCGGATCATTTTATTGATAACAGGATAGAACCCATCGCTGGTGATGAAGTTTTTCAAACGGCCTTTCACCAGGCAATGAAGCCTGCGCTCATTGGGAATGATCCACAGGGAATCATCTCCCATCTCCACGATATCATTCACCATATTCGTGATCAGTCCATCGTCCACAGTATAGTTGGTAAAACGCGAGCCGTCGTATACGCTCAGTCCACCGAAAGTGGAAATATACAAAAGCCCTTTGCTGTCCTGGAACATGAACCTGGTGCGGTTATTGACCAGTCCATCTTTCGGAGTGTAATTGACAAAAGGATATTGCTGCGAAAGGCAATTGCCGCAGCAAAAGAATGCTGCCAGGAATATGATGACATTCCGCCGCATGGTTGTATAAGGCTTGCGATTATTGAAGCAGGGACGGCCAACCCATTTTGCGGTGAGGCAATGCGCTTATTGCAGGAAGCTGGTCTTTACTTTTTCTTTCATCATGATCCTGACGGCGCCGGCAATGGCTGCTGCATCGAAGCCTGCTTCGTGCTGCAGTTCTCTGGGTGTGCCGTGTTCGATAACCGTATCCGGAATGCCGAGTATCCGCACTTCTGCCTGGTAATGATGAGCGGCCATGAATTCGAGAATGGCGCTGCCGAAGCCGCCGGTCACCGTGCCGTCTTCCACCGTAACGATCTTGCTGAATTTGCCGAACACTTCATGCAGCAGAGCTTCATCGAGCGGCTTCACGAAACGTAAATCATAATGCGCAGGGTTCAGCCCGTCGGTCTTTAGTTCGCGGATGGCTGCTGCGGCAAAATTGCCGGGATGACCGAAAGACAGAATAGCGATATCATCACCATCTTTCAATTTTCTTCCTTTTCCGACAGGGATTTCATGCATCGGCGTTCTCCATTCGGGCATCATGCCCTGGCCTCTCGGATAACGGATCACAAAAGGATGCGTGGTAGAATCGAGCTGGGCCGTATACATGAGGTTTCGCAGTTCGCTTTCATTCATCGGTGCGCTCACGATCATGTTCGGCACGCAGCGCATATAGGCAATATCGTAAGCGCCGTGGTGCGTGGGGCCGTCTTCGCCAACCAGTCCCGCCCGGTCGAGGCAGAAGATCACCGGCAGGTCTTGTATAGCCACATCGTGAATGATCTGGTCATAAGCCCTTTGCATGAATGTAGAATAGATATTGCAGAACACTTTCATGCCTTGCGTGGCCATGCCGGCGCTCAGGGTAACGGCATGCTGCTCGCAGATGCCTACATCGAAAGCGCGGTCGGGCATTTTTTCCATCATGAATTTGAGGGAAGAACCGCTGGGCATGGCAGGAGTGATGCCGAATATCTTTTTATTTTTTTCCGCCAGCTCGATGATGGTATGCCCGAATACATCCTGGTATTTGGGAGGCTGCGGAGTTTCATATTTCTTTTTGTAGATCTCGCCGGTGATCTTGTCGAACAATCCCGGTGCATGCCATTTGGTTTGATCGCTTTCAGCCAGGGCATATCCTTTTCCCTTTACGGTTACGATATGCAATAATTTGGGGCCGGAAATATTTTTCAGATCGTTCAGCGTATCCACCAGCTTGGTCATATTGTGGCCGTCGATGGGGCCGAAATAGCGCAGCTTCAATGCCTCGAACAGGTTGCTGCTCTTGTTCACAAAGCTTTTGATGCTGTGCTCGATCTTGCTGGCCATTTCACGGCTGAAATGCCCGCCCACCGGAAGTTTGCCGAGAGCCTTCCAGATATCGTCCTTTAATTTATTATAGGTTTGAGAAGTGGTGATGTCGGTAAGATATTCCTTGAGCGCGCCTACATTGGGGTCGATGCTCATGCAGTTGTCATTGAGAACGATCAGTAGGTCGGCATCGGCAACGCCGGCATGGTTCATTCCTTCAAAAGCAAGACCTGCGGTCATGGCCCCATCTCCGATAACAGCAACGGCCTTGCGGTCTTTTTCGCCCTTGTATTTGGCGGCCATGGCCATGCCTAGTGCAGCGCTGATGGAAGTGGAAGAATGGCCGACGCCGAAAGTGTCGTATTCGCTTTCAGTTCTTTTGGGAAAACCGCTGATGCCCCTGTATTTTCGGTTACTCACGAAAGTATCGCGGCGGCCGGTGAGGATTTTATGGCCATAGGCCTGGTGGCCTACATCCCAGACCAATTGATCGTAAGGCGTATTGAATACATAATGAAGGGCCACGGTCAGTTCCACCACACCCAGACTGGCTCCGAAATGGCCGCCATGCAGGCTTACCACATCGATGATGTATTGCCGGAGCTCGTCCGCAGCCTGTTGCAATTGCTCCCTGTTCAACCTTTTGAGATCGGCGGGAGAATTGATGGTTTTGAGCAGGGGGCCGGGCGTGATTTCCATTATGATCAATTTGCGCCTGTAAAAGTAACGATTTCCTGGTTTGGGGAGATGAATATTATTGACTTCGACGCCGGCCTCCGGCCCGAATGGCTTTTTTCATGGAAAACCCGTAATTTCCTTATCTTGACGGCGGATATTCAAACAGAACGGCATTGAACCGATGGCCTACCTATTTGGCCATTAATACAAAAGGGGCGGTTGAGGCTGAACAAAACAACTAGCTTTGTTGGTTAAATCAATTTAGTAGTATGCCTAAGGGTGCAACGCGTTATTATTGGTGGTGCCAGATTGCAGGATGGGGTTTCATTGCGCTCATGATGATCTTTTTCTCTTACACGTTCGATCAGAAGATGACCACCAATTCTTTTCTGCGCCTGGCGGTCATCATATTTACCGGCATTTTTTCCACTCACATTTTCCGCATCATCATTCGCCGCAACAACTGGCTGCTGCTGCCGGTAGAAAGCGTTTTGCCGAGGCTGGTGATCGGCGCCATCGCCTTCAGCATACTCAGCAGCCTGCTGCGCAGCGGACTGGTGGATATTTTCAATTTATCCGAAAGCAAGAAGAAGGTGGATTTTTCCACCAAGGTGCTTGCCAATACGCTCGATTACGGCATGTTCATTCTTCCCTGGACGCTGATCTATTATTTCTATCATTATATTGAAAAAAGCCGGCGCCAACAGGTGGATACACTCAAGCTGGAATCGCTGGTCAAGGAGCTGGAGCTGAAGACCATCAAATCGCATATCAATCCCCATTTTATTTTCAATGCCCTCAACAGCATCCGTGCATTGATCGATGAAAACCCCGAACGCGCACGCACGGCCATCACCGAGCTAAGCAATATCCTGCGCAGCAGCATGCAAACGGAAAAGCAGGAAACGGTCAGCTTTGAAAAGGAGCTGGACATCGTGAAGGACTATCTTGCCCTCGAGCATATCCGTTTTGAAGACCGGCTTAAAGTGGAGTATGATATTGATGAAGACACCCTGGATCAGCCTATTCCCCCCATGATGCTGCAGACCCTGGTGGAAAATGCCATCAAGCACGGCATCAGCCGGCAGGTGAACGGAGGCATGGTGAAGATCATTTCCGATTTCAAAAATAATTATCATGAACTGGTGATCCGCAATACCGGTCACCTCAACGGCTCATTCAATGAAGACGGCTTCGGTCTTGCCAGCACGCGCAACCGGCTGCAGTTGCTGTTCGGGCAAAAGGCCAATTTCAATATCCGGGAGCTCAATGACAATACCGTTGAAGCGACCGTGCTCATACCGGTTCAATCCAAATAAATATTACTACCATGATCAAAGCAGTTATTATCGACGACGAGCGCCTGGCGCGAAATGAATTGAAAAAACTCCTGCTTGAATTTCCCGAAATTGAAGTGATTGCAGAGGCCGCCAATGCCAATGAAGGCATTGAAAAGATCGACAGCCTCAATCCCGATCTCATTTTCCTCGACATACAAATGCCCGGCAAAACCGGTTTCGACATGCTGGCCGAGCTCAATAAAACGCCCGATGTCATCTTCACCACGGCTTATGACGATTATGCACTGAAAGCTTTTGAAGTGAATGCGCTCGATTACCTGCTCAAGCCCGTAGAGCCCAAGCGCCTGGCCGATGCCATCCAGAAACTGCACCTGGAAGACGACCGGGAAAAAGAAATACTTACCGAAGACGAGATCCCGGTTAACCGCAGCCTGCTGCACGAACACGATCAGGTTTTTGTTAAAGATGGGGAACGCTGCTGGTTTGTAAAACTTTCCGATATTCGTTTATTCGAGAGCGTGGGTAACTATGCCAAAGTGTATTTCGGCCCTAATAAGCCGCTTATCCTGAAATCGCTGAATGCGCTGGAAGAAAGGCTCGATGAAAAAGTGTTCTTCCGCACCAACCGCAAGCATATCGTGAACCTGCGCCTGATCGAAAAGATAGAGCCTTATTTCAACTGCGGCCTCTTGCTTGAGCTGAAAGGCGGCGAAAAGATAGAAGTGAGCCGCAGGCAGACGGTGAAGTTTAAGGAGATGATGAGTTTGTAATTGCGAATGGCTAATTTGCGGATGTGCGAATGGTTAGG
>CAYYZJ010000889.1:0-1868 GCA_964475615.1 uncultured Flavitalea sp.
CGCCAAGGAATTTACCGACACGGTAAAGGAAAAAGCCCTCGGGCAGAAAGTGCTGACAGCAGTGAGCCCGGGCCAGCTCATGGTGAAGATCGTAAAGGACGAGCTGGCTTCACTGATGGGCGGCAGTGAAAGTGAATTCAATGCCAAAGGCAATCCCGCAGTTATCCTCATTGCAGGACTGCAGGGTAGCGGTAAGACCACGTTCAGCGGAAAGCTGGCCAATTATCTTAAAACAAAAAGAGGATTATCGCCCCTGCTGGTAGCTGCGGATATTTACCGGCCTGCCGCCATCGATCAACTGGAAGTGCTGGGCGGGCAGATCAATGTGGACGTGTACAGTGAGCGCGAAAATAAAAATGCCGTTCAGATCGCACAGAATGCCATTAAGGAAGCAAGGAGCAAAAATAAAAATGCCGTCATCATCGATACGGCAGGCCGGCTGGCCATCGACGAAGCCATGATGACAGAAGTGGCCGATATCAAAAAGGCCGTGAATCCGCAGGAAATATTGTTCGTGGTGGATTCCATGACCGGGCAGGATGCTGTCAATACGGCAAAAGCCTTCAACGACCGCCTCGACTTTTCCGGCGTTGTGCTCACCAAGCTGGATGGCGATACCCGGGGTGGAGCAGCGCTTTCCATTAAATATACTGTTCAGAAACCCATCAAATTCATCAGCAGCGGCGAAAAGCTCGATACCCTCGATGTGTTTTATCCGGAACGGATGGCGCAGCGCATACTGGGAATGGGCGATATCACCACGCTGGTCGAAAAGGCGCAGGCCCAGTTCGATGAGGAGCAGACCCGCAGGCTGGAAAAAAAGATCAGAAAAAACCAGTTTGATTTTGAGGATTTTAAACAACAGCTCCAGCAGATCAAGAATATGGGTAATATCAAGGACCTGCTGGGTATGATACCCGGACTAGGGAAAACCATTAAGGATGTGGACATCAGCGACGATTCTTTTAAAGGCATTGAGGCCATCATCAATTCCATGACGCCGTACGAGCGGGCCAATCCCGACGTGATCGATCAGAGCCGCCGCAAGCGGATTGCCGCCGGAAGCGGAAAGGATCTGGCAGAGATCAATGCTTTTATAAAGCAGTTCGACCAGATGAAGCAGATGATGAAGATGATGAACAAAATGCCGATGGGAATGGGGCGTATGGGTCTTGGGAAAAGGTAATTTTACCGTTCATAAAAAAATAACCGGGAAGATTAGCCATTTTATGCTCCATGTATTATTTTTGTTGTGTAAATGTTGATTGTACAAAACAATCCACGAAGAGAAAACCCTATTTATTCACGCATTTAAATGTCTATTTAAGATGCCAGTAAAAATCAGACTCCAAAGACACGGGTCTAAAAAAAGACCATTTTATTTCATTGTAGTAGCCGATGCCCGTGCACCCAGAGATGGTAAATTCATTCAAAAGATCGGTACTTACAATCCTTTAACAGTTCCTGCTTCCGTTCAGTTGGATCGCCAGAAAGCCCTGGACTGGCTTCATAAAGGCGCTCAACCCACTGATACCGTAAGGCGGATTCTTTCTTTCAAGGGAGTGCTTTATCTGAAGCACCTGCTAAGAGGCGTGAAACTGGGTTTGTTTGATGAAGCTGCAGCCATGGAAAAATTCCAGAAATGGCACAGCGAACATGAAGCACAACTCAAGAAGCGGCAGGATGAGAACAAAAAATCAAGGCAGAATAACCGGAGGGGCCAACCCCCGGTAAGAAGGGTGGAGAGAAGAGCGGAGAACGGCGCGCAAGGTTGATGATAACCTAGTTCATTATCATAATAAATCCCGGTGAAATATTTCAGCGGGATTTTTTTTATTTCATTATGAAAGAGTACCGCAATATCGGTA
>CAYYZJ010000890.1:0-3799 GCA_964475615.1 uncultured Flavitalea sp.
CTGCAAGCGGCCACAACCCCACGCTCGCTATGCCCGCCTACCAGCAAAGGCTTTCCTCTTAATGAAGGGTCGTTAAGGCATTCCACGGATACAAAAAAAGCATCCAGGTCAAAATGAGCTATAATACGTTGGGGCGGCATCGGGACAATTATGCTCAAATGTACTAAAAAATTTAGTTCCTCCGTTTTTCATTAACGTTGAAAAATTTATATTTATCGCATGGAATGGCTGAATACCGGGATAGGTCCCCTGAAAGACCTACTTGCTTTCCTGTATAAGAAATCGAAGACGAATGACGTGCACAAAAAGCAGCTCCTCATGGAGCTGCGGAACAACCTGAATGTGTTCAAGAACGGGTTCTTCAACAATGCGCCTTATGATACCATGATCGAATTGCTGAGCAATGATGCGATACAGGCTGCCATCAGGGCCAATTTCCCGTTCAAGAAGCTGAGGGCAGGAACCATCGAGGAGCAATATATCTATGACGAACGCAATAAAAAATATGCCGGCTGGAACACCGAAAAGCTGGTCGACAAGATAGATGAAAAGATCGTGGAGCTGAGGAACATCAAAAAATTGAACAATAACAGTGTGAAAACAGTGCGGAACAATATCTCGCTCATGATGAGCAATCTGTATTACCGCATGAAGCTGCTGGCGGATTTTATCAGGGCCGAGCGCTGAAATAAACAATGCGCATAATTTCAAAAAATGCGTATATTTGGAGGATGAAAACAAGATTGAATCTTACTATCGATAATAATATTCTGGCTTCCGTTAAAGCTTATGCGGCAAGTAAAGAGACCAGCCTTTCCGAGCTGGTTGAAAATTACTTCAGACAGCTTGCGCGTCCGGGAAAACGCAAAAACATCATTACTCTTGTAGAGAAACTGGAAAAACCGGCGATAGACAGCAAGCTTGACTTAAAAGAAGCATTTTACAAAGAACAGGCCGGCAAATATGGCTTTAAAAATATTTCTGGACGCAACCCTCTTGCTTGATTTCACATTAAAGCGCGATCACTATCAAACCTCGATGCAGATCATTGAGTTGGCTGTGAGCGGGTATATGCAGGCTTTTATCACTCCTTCCATCGTTCATATCACCGGCTATTGGCTTGGCAAGGCATACGGGAGCGCCAAGGCCAAAGAGCTGCTGCTGTACCTGCTGGCGGATATGCAGGTAATTGAAATCAGTCATGAAAATACCATTAACGCGCTCCATTCAAAAATCAATGATATAGAAGATGCGTTGCAATATTATACCGCACTTCAGCATAAACTGGATTATTTTATATCGAGGGATAAGTCCCTGCAAAAAATAGAGGTAGCGACCTTGCCTGTTTACAGTCCCGAATTCTTTTTGAAGGAAATTGTCTGATTTACCTTTGCAGGATGAAAAGAGAAGAACTCATAGCCGTTCTGCAAGCTCATCAATCCTCATTTCATCCTGTTGTTCCTTTCGATCGGGCTGTTGACCGTTTGTATGTTTTTGATTTTACGGAACAGAACAAGGCGCTCAGCCCTGCAACCATTGCCGATACCGAAAGCTTTGCACGCTATATTAATGAAACATTGAAAGCACATCGATGCAGATACGGCATTGGCGGATACAATGAGCACCGCACGCTTTATGCACGAAGCAGGCATTTCGATTCGGGAGAAGAACCCAGGCGCCTGCATCTGGGCATCGATATCTGGGGGCCTGCCGGAACAAAGGTCATGTCGCCGCTCGACGGCATTGTGCACAGCTTTGCCTTCAACAATAACGACGGCGATTACGGAGCTACCATTATTCTTACCCATCGGCTGGAAGAGATCAGCTTTCATACCCTGTACGGCCATCTCAGCCTGAACTCCATAAAAAACCTCAGGCCGGGAATAAGAATAGAAAAGGGAGAAGTGTTCACCGAGTTCGGCATGCGTTTCGAGAACGGCAACTGGCCGCCGCACCTGCATTTCCAGGTCATCATCGACATGCAGGGATGGGAAGGCGATTATCCCGGCGTATGCAAATATTCCGAAAGGGAAAAATGGCTGGGCAATTGTCCTGATCCGGACTTGATTTTACACTTAACGCCGAACGCTGAACGCTGAACGCGAAACGCACAAATATTGAACAGCGTTCCGCGTTCAGCGTTAAGCGTTCAGCTCCAAAAATATTTCTTCCCATTCCTTTTCCAGCGAATGACCAGGCATGTTTCGGCCGGCACGGTTATACCAATATCGTGCATTGCTGATATCCCCTTCTTTTCGATGAAGGTAAGCATGCACCCAGGAGGCAGTGGGATTTTCAATGTCCTGGACAATTTGATGCGATTTGTTCCAGTTGCCCTTTGCGTCATACCAGAGCGCCTGGAGATATGGCGAAAGGCCGGCAGGCGGCGCATCGGTGGAAAGAGAGGATTTGAATTTGTTTAGATCCATATTTAAAAGAATTTATCGCAAGGACTTTTAGGGGACTTTCCGGGGACTTTTGGGGGACTTTTGGGGTGCTTTCTGAGGAGTTTCCCCCGGAAAGCACCCGGAAAGTCCTCTAAAAGTCCTCAAGAAGTCCTCGAAAAACACCTCGCCGACCTAACCTATTTTTTCTTCAGTAATTTGAACGCATGCGTCCATTGATTGTGAAGGAAGCCCGGAATGCACCAGAGCATGCATAATGGTTCAATGGCCCTTGCCGCTTCGATGCTTCCCATATCTTCCGTGTCCCAGCCGAAAGCATCGAGGACACCGGTAACGGTTTTCTTGGCTGCACTGTCATTGCCGCAGATGAACATGGAGGGTCTTCCCGCTGCATATTCAGGCTTATACATCTGGGTATTGCCGACGCTGTTGAAAGCTTTCACGAACTTCGCCTGGGGCAGCAGCTTCTGCAATTGCTCCATCAATGATTCTTCAAAACTGGTAAAGAAATGCAGCACGCCATTGGTAGGAGGAGCAGCAGCGACGGGATTGGTGACATCTATAACGATCTTGTTGCTGAAATTTTCCGTGCCTGCCAGTTTGATGACATCCGCTGCCACCCTGCCTTCAACCGCCAGCACCAGCAGCTCGCCGAATCGGGCGGCATCGGCAAAGCTGCCTGTATTGGCGCCGGTATTTTTTGCCTTCCATTGAACTATTTTTTCTTTGGCCGCATCGCGTGTGCCCAATGTAACGGCATGCCCTTCCTTGAGAAAGGCCGCGCCGAGGGTCTGACCAACATCCCCCGATCCGAGTATTCCTATTTTCATAATAAAACGCTTAACGCATAACGCTGAATGCGCAACGCTTATACAAATATCCGATTAAAACGCGGAACGCTGAATGCTGAACGCTCAATGCGAAGAATTTTGGCGTTCCGCGTTCCGCGTTCGGCGTTTAGCGTTAATTTTACGCATGTCCAACCCCAATCTCAATAGCAGCAAAGAGTTGATGAATGCAGCGGATAAGGAATTTGAGAACAATATCCGGCCCGCTGCAATAGCCGATTTCGCCGGCCAGTCGCAGTTGATAGAAAACCTCAAGGTCTTCATCAAAGCTGCGAAGCTGAGAGGGGAAGCATTGGATCATATTCTTTTTCATGGCCCTCCCGGGCTGGGCAAAACCACCCTGAGCCGGATCGTTGCCAATGAGCTGGGCGTTCAGATCAAGGAAACATCGGGCCCTGTGATCGAAAAGCCGGGCGACCTGGCCGGACTGCTCACCAATCTCGGCCCCAACGATGTATTGTTCATCGACGAGATCCATCGCCTGAGCACTGTAGTGGAAGAATACCTGTATGCAGCCATGGAAGATTATCGTATCGATATCATGAT
>CAYYZJ010000891.1:0-1860 GCA_964475615.1 uncultured Flavitalea sp.
GAGTTTGTGGATTGGGCTGAGCTCTCGACCAGAACATTGGAAAAAGGCAGCGCACAACTGCTTTTAAAAAAATGGGCGTATAGTTTGTATAACTTTGATAAAAGGATCGGCAACGTCATTAGTGGAATTATAACGGAAGGGAATAGCATGATTTATGCTACAAAGAAATTATTGAACTAAATGAAAAAAATAAGATCATATTCCTATTCTATAATTCAGGGGGCTGTGTTTTTTGGGACACTCTTTACCAACCTATATTATCCCTTGATCGTAATTTTGTCTGTTACTGCTCTTTTAGCCGCGCTTGATAAATTCGGGAAAGGGATTATACTCAGGGAACTGATCGCCCTGCATAGCTGTGTCATTTGCCTGGTGATGCCATGGATAGGGTTTGAAGTTTACACACCAGCCAATGAGTTGGCGAACCTCTGGAAGAAATATATGCCTATAGATCCGGATGTGTACTTCAATTTTGCCTTGCCCGCAACAGCGGCTTTTGTATTTGCCATATCCTGGCCTATCGGGCACAGGGATGAGGGTAAAACACTAAGCTCCAAATTAGAACTGGTAAAAAGTATACTCTCTGAAAAGAAAAATGTTGGAATATATATCCTGATTATCGGCATCATCGCTTCTTTCATACAGCCATATTTGCCTGACGCATTAAATTATATAGCTGTTCTCATGTTCTGGTGTTCATTTGCAGGATTTCTCTATCTGTATTTTAATAAAAGGGTCAAGCGCAGGTGGGCTATAATGACGGCTTTTGTGCTCTTTATTATTGAAAAAGGCTTGAACCAGGGCATGTTTACCGTAATCGCATATATGAGCATAACCTTGTCCTCCTTCTTTTATCTGGGAACAAAGACACCACTATGGAAAAAGGTCTGCATATTTGTGATTGGGTTCTTTTTTTTATTTCTTATTCAATCAGTAAAAGGTACTTACCGTCAATACATCTGGTTAAAAGGTTATCAGGGAAACACTGCCGTGCTGTTTGGCAGCCTTATTGCCGATAAATTGAGCAAACCCAGTGAACTGTTCAACGAAGATGCCTTTTTCCCGATGTACGTTCGCGGTAATCAGGGATTCAATATCTCACTTGTTATGCGGAGGTTTCCCAGTCTGAAGGAATTCGATTATGGAGATAACCTGATGCGGGTTTTTGCAGCTTCGCTGGTACCAAGGTTTTTATGGCCCGATAAACCGCAAGCGGGTGGTAAATTCAATATGGAATATTATACAGGGCTTATTATAACAGGATTTTCTACGAATGTAGGACCCATGGGAGAAGCGTATGGAAGCTTTGGTGCAAAAGGAGGCATTGTGTATATGTTCTTCCTTGGACTATTTATACGATGTGTTTACTTAGTTGTTTTCAAAATATCTGATAATGTACCGCTCCTACTCTGCTGGATACCGGTCCTGTTCTACCAGGTCACCTATTCCATGGAAACGGATACACTCCAGATCCTGAATACCATATTCAAAGGCTCATTCTTTCTCTGGCTGGTTTATAGGTTCAAGCCATCGCTGTTTAACGTAGAAAGAAAAAAGAATATCCGCCGCCGGGTACGTCCTATATATCTTGGGGAAAAACCTCAGGTTAGTTGACATCTTATACCCTTTACAAGTGCAACATAACTTTACGGTCAGCCTCATAAGCAGGAAAAAGAATCCGCTTTTTTTCAGCCTTGAAAAAGTATTTGCCGTTCTGATCCCGGTGATCGAAAAATCAGTTCAATTGCAAATGCAATCCGTTCCGCATTACAGCTCTTCCCTTTCCAATATCATCACTAACCTGCTTGCGGTTAAAAAAAACAAAGCTGCCGTATATCATATAACGGGCGATATCCATTA
>CAYYZJ010000892.1:0-6467 GCA_964475615.1 uncultured Flavitalea sp.
CAGCGTTCTTACCAGCATCCGTACGAAATTGCTGTCGGAACGGAAACGCTGCTCGGCTTCATTGGCAATAACAATGAGATTGGCAAAACGCTTGAGCGAATCTTCTCTTTTTTTGAATTGATTCAGCTCGGAAGGCCTCAACCGCTGCGACCAGCCTGTTTGCAGGCAGCAGAATAGAACTGCGCCGGTCAACATACAGCGGATCCATCTTTTTGTGAAAGAAATCATAACGTTTATCTCGCTTTGCAAATTTCCTCTGTAACGGCGAAATGCCGGTAAAATTTTATTGTTTTTGAAAAGCTTTTGCAAAATCGGGCAGGCTGTCGAAGACCAGGTCGATAGCAGGGTGGGGGAACTCCTGGCCCGGATGCGTTGTTTTCAGAAAAACCGTGTGCATGCCGGCATTGCGGCCAAATTCCATATCGCTGATATTATTGCCTACCATGACCGATCTGGAAAAATCGATCTGCTCAAAATCCTTTTTGGCCAGGAAAGCCATTCCTGGATTGGGTTTGCGGAACGGATCATCGTCGGTAGCAGAAGGACAATAATAGATCCTGTCTATCCGTCCGCCGGCTGCTTCGATGGTTTGGAGCATATTGCCGTGGATCGACTGCAAATCCTGTTCCGTCATCAACCCTTTCCCGATCCCTCTCTGGTTGGTGACCATGATGGTGAGACCGAATATCTCTCCCAGTATTTTTATAGCTTCCGGCACGCCTTCATAAAAAATGAATTCGTTCCAGTTGTATACATAGTCGCCGGGCTTTTCGTAATTCATTACGCCATCGCGGTCGAGGAAGAGTGTCCAACTGCGGTCTACCCGCCTCAGATCGAGGCCGGAATGGTTGTCCCTGATGATGGCCAGCGGCAATTCCGTTTGCGCTCTTTCATAGTCTTCCGGTATTCCGATGTCTATGAAATAGCGATCCTGCACCAGTCCCAGTATCCGCCTCCTGGTATAATATTTCTCCAGGTAATCTTTCTCGAAAGAAAAGACCGGCGGCAGATCTTCTTTTATGAATTGTTCTACCGATAATGCATATACGCCGCCATTGATCAGCCCCGATGCATAGCGTTTCTTTTCATGAAAGTTTTTCACGGTGTGATCCTTTCCAAGCTCAACCACGCCGTAGCGGTCGAAATCATGCATGGGCTTCAGCGAAAGGCTGCAATCGGCGGCATGGGATTCATGGAATGCAGCGAGCTCCCGGACATCGATATCGAAAAAAGTATCGCCGTTAAGCACCAGCACCGATGCTGCTGTTGCCTGTGCTGCAGCAAGCCTGATCGCTCCGCCGGTGCCAAGTGGTTCATGTTCGATGGAAAGCTGGTAGCCGGACGCAGCAAGCCCGGATTTCAGAAACCGCTCAATGATCTCGCTCTTATAGCCCAATGCAAATATGAATTTCCGGATCCCCTGTTTCTGCAAATATTCGATCACATAGTCGAGAAAAGGCCTGTCCGCCACAGGGGCCATGCATTTGGGCAGCTCCGGAACAACGCTCCTGAGCCTGGTTCCCAATCCGCCTGCCAGTATGATGGCCTCGCTGATCATGCAAAATACTGTTCCTCCACCAACTGGCAAATGATATGGCCGACCATGATATGCGATTCCTGAATACGCGGCGTATCAGTGGAAGGGATATTGATGAGATAATCGCTCTGTGCTTTCATCTTGCCTCCTGTTTCGCCGGTGAATCCGATCGTGATCACTCCTTTTTGCCGGGCTGTTTCAAATGCTTTCAAAATATTTCCGGAATTGCCGGAAGTGGAAAGGCCGACCAGCACATCGCCTTTATGGGCTATGCCTTTGATCAATCGCGCATATACGAGATCATAACTATAGTCGTTGGCCACTGCGGTGAGGTAAGATGTATTGCAATGCAGGGCTTCTGCGGGCAATGCATCCCGGTCGACATAAAAACGGCCCGAGAACTCCGCGGCCAGATGCTGGGCGTCGGCGGCGCTTCCGCCATTGCCGCAGAAATAAATGCGGTTGCCCTGCCTGAATGCATTTACAATGACGCCGGTCACTGTTTCGATGGTCTGAAGCAATGCAGCGTTGGCAAGCACTTTGTTTTTTACTGCAATCGATGCGCCAATGATGTCTTTTATTTTTTCTTTCATATCGATGTTTATTTGTCGTGAATCGTGAAACGTCAGTCGTGAATCGTCAATCGTGAATCGGTCTTTTTTACTCACGATTGACGACTGCCGATTCACAACTGACGTCTTCCGTCTCCCGATTCAAATCGTCCATGTTGTCAGTCCGTGATCCACGAACTGATAGGGTTTGGAATAGCCGCCGAATTTTCCCAAGGCTTCCGCCACGCGGTATTTGCTTGTATTGGGACAATAAAATATCATGAACCCGCCGCCTCCTGCACCGGATATCTTTCCTCCTGTTGCTCCTGCTTTTTTGGCCTCTTCATAAATTTCTTCCATCATCGTATTCGAGATGCCTTCCGCCATCTGTCTTTTTTGCCGGAAGCCGAAATCCAGAATATCGCCGATCTCGTTCAGCCGTCCTCTTAAAATAGCTTCCTTCATCATCTGCGATTGTTGTTTCAGTTGATGCATGGCTTCAATGGACTTCTCTTTTTTATCCGTTACATTGCGGGTTTGCTTTTCGATGATCCTGGCCGATTCGCGGCTGGTAGCGGTGTAATACAAGAGCAAATTATTTTCCAGCTCGAAAAGATATTGCTGTTTGATCCGCAAGGGATTTACGATCACTTTATCTTCCCCATAAAATTCCATGAAATTAAAACCTCCGAAAGTGGCGGCATACTGATCCTGCTTTCCGCCGGCCATGTTCAGATCCTTTCTCTCTATTTCATAGGCAAGATGGGCGATATCGTATTCGCCAAGAGGCAGGCGCAGCATTTCCGCAAATGCACCGATGATGGCCACGACGAGCGTGGAAGAAGTGCCCAGTCCCGAACCGGCAGGCGCATCTACAAAAGTGGAAAGCCTGAATCCCGAAGGAGGCAATCCATATTGTTTCTGGATGCGGTTGTAAACGCCTTTAAGCAGATCGAGCTGGCCGTCTATGGTCAGCGGGCATCCGGGTTCAAGTGTCAGTTCTTCTTTTCTGTCGATGGTTTGCAGTACGATCTTGTTTTCCTGTAAAGGCTCGATGGTGGCCGTGGCATAAAGAGATACTGTTGCATTGAGGATGGCGCCGCCGTATAGATCGCTGTAAGGGCTTACATCTGTTCCGCCTCCTGCAAGTCCGATCCGCAAAGGAGCTTTACTTCTGTATATCATGGGCTGAATCGCTGATGGCTTTAACAAGGTTTGTCCAGGAATATTTTTGTTTTTCGATGCGAAGATGAGGAATAAAATATTGTTCACCTAATTCATAAAAACGCAGCAGCGCAGCGGCTATGGATGCGGGATCGGGATCGGCAACCAGTCCGCATTTGCCGTCGGGCACCAGTGCAGGCAGTCCGCCGACATTGGAAACGATCATCGGTCTTTCAAAATGATAAGCCAGCGGCGTTACGCCGCTCTGGGTTGCCTGCCGGTAGGGCTGTACTACAGCGTCTGCTGCGCAGAGATAATACTTCACTTCGCTGTCGGGGATGAAATCGGTTTTCAGGATCAGGGCATCGGCGATATTCAATCTTTCTATCTGCTCGCGGTAAGGTTTCTCATCTTCATAAAATTCGCCGGCGATCAGTAAGCGGATGCCTGCCTGTTTTATGGACGGATCGGCCATGGCTTGCAGCAGTAGGTCGAGCCCTTTGTATTTTCGGATGAATCCGAAAAAAAGGATGATCCGGTCTTCGTTATTTATATCGAGCTTTTTTTCTTCGCGAAGAAATGCCCGGGCCGATGTTTTGGAAATGATCCCGCCGAAATTATCGTATAAGGGATGCAGTACCTGCCTGGCCGGCTTCGATTGTTCAAACCGGCGCAGGTCATGCATTACTTTTTCGCTCATGGTGATGAAGGCATCGCAGCTTTTCAGGAAATAGCGGGTGAATGCCGTATCGCCGGGGCGCTTTTCATGCGGCAGCACATTGTCGGTGATGGCAACGATTCGGGTATGATTGTTTTTGCGAACCTTTCTTAAAATGGTTCCCAGCGCAGGCCCCATGAAGGGCAGCCAATAACGCACTACGATGATATCCGGCTTCAGGCGTTTTAATTCTCGGCCTGTTTTTATCCAGTTGAACGGATTGATGGAGTTGATGGCTGTAATGATTTTGATATCCTTCGGAGGCGGTTCGGACGAATACTGTGTTGTTCCCGGAAACAGGAAAGCAGGATATTGCAGGGAGAAGGAATAGATGCTGCAGTCGTAGCCTTGCGTCATGAACTCACTGGCCAGTCTTTGGTCGAAAGTGGCGAGACCTCCGCGCAGCGGATAGGCAGGGCCGATGATAACGACGCTTTTCATTCAATCCCCGCTTTCTTTTCAATCAAATAAAAATTCCTGCCTGAACCGTTGCGCGCCACCAGCTCCGATACGAAGCCGGTTACAAACAATTGCGTACCGATGATCATGGCGAGGATGGCAAAGAAGAAAAGCGGACGCTGGGTCAGTCCCGTTTTGTCGAAAAAGAATTTGGAGATGGTGAGATAAACGAAAATGATAAACCCGATCACCGCTGCCAGCATGCCCCAGGTTCCGAAAAAATGCATGGGACGCTTGCCGTATTTGCCAACAAATAAAATGGATGCCAGATCCAGTCCCCCGGTGATCAGCCTCCCCATGCCGAATTTCGATTTGCCGTATTTGCGCGGATGATGCTCCACCACTTTTTCGCCGATGTTTTGAAAGCCGGCCCATTTTGCGATCAGCGGGATATAACGATGCATCTCGCCATATACTTCAATGCTCTTTACCACTTTGAGCTTATAGGATTTCAGCCCGCAGTTGAAATCGTGCAGGTTGATCTTCGACACTTTTGCCGTGAACCAGTTGAAGAATTTGGAGGGAAGGGTTTTGGAGAGCGGGTCGTGCCTTATCTTTTTCCACCCGCTCACCAGGTCGTATCCTTCTTCAGTGATCATGCGGCGGAGGGCGGGTATCTCATCGGGACTGTCCTGCAGATCGGCATCCATGGTGATCACCACTTCTCCGGTAGCCGCCCTGAAGCCTTCGTTCAGTGCGGCCGACTTGCCATAGTTGCGCTGGAATTTGATCCCTTTGATATTGAGATCGCGCGCATGCAGGGTTTCGATCACCTGCCAGGATCGATCGTTGCTTCCGTCGTCGACCAGGATGATCTCGTAGAGATAATTGTTCGCATCAACCACTCTTTTGATCCAGGCGCAAAGCTCCGGAAGGGATTCTTCTTCATTGAACACAGGCACTACAATAGATACATCCATCAGGTCAAAACTTGATTAAGGTTGTTGTTCAAAAGGAGTGGAAGGCTTTTTTTTCGTTACTGCAGCGCCGATCAGGGAAGCGATCACCCCCAGTATCAGGGTTCCAAGCACAACCGCAGCTATGGTGATGGGCCAAAAGGATTTTTTTGTCCATTCCAACGCCATGTTAACCTGGTCATCCGTCAAGTTCCCTTTTGCTTCCATTTGCTTTCTTGCCTGCTCCAGCACTTCATCCTTTGTACCGGGAAATATCACCAGCACGGAAAGTATGACATACAGGAACAGGATGCAGGCTATGACCGCGCTGGTCTTGAACCCGTGCGCAAAAATATTCCCAAAGCTAACCTGGTTGTTGAGCTGTGCGCCATAGCTGATGCAAGCCCATATTATCGCTGCGATCAGAACAAGGTTGCCAGTCCAGCGGTACCAGCTTGCATATTTGAAATGAGCAAAGCCGGCCACCAGATCGAGCACGATCAGGATTAATGATATGATGAGGCCCTTGGTGACGTTCGATGTAACTTTGTTTTCCATATATTACTATTTTGGGGGTTAACAAATCAGGCATTTAAAAATAACCTTTCTCCATTGATAATCCCAATTGTTTTTCCTTTAAGCGCTTTGCCGGCGAATGGCGTGTTTTTCGATTTCGACTGCATGGCTGCTGCTTCAGGTGTCCAGGAAGCTCCAGGGTTGAAGAGGCTGATGCATGCCGGCTCGCCGGTTTCTATTTTCGGCTGAGGCAATCCGAAAATAGTCCGTGGATTACGGCTCAATAAGGATACCCATTTTTCTTCGCTCAGTTCAGGTACAGCGGTCTTTAGTACGGAATAGGCGGTTTCCAGTCCCGTCATTCCGAATTTGGCGTATTCGAATTCGAGCACCTTGCTGTCGTATTCATGGGGAAGGTGATGCGTGGCAATACAGTCGATGGTTCCGTTGAGCAGGGATTGTTTCAGTGCTTTCACTGCATCCTTGCTGCGGAGCGGCGGGTATACCTTGAGGTTAGTATCGTAGTTGATCAGGTCTTCATCGCTGAAGAAAAGATGATAAGGCGTTACCGAGCAGCTTATGCCCAATCCCGAATCCTTGGCTCTTTTGATATACTCCAGCGATTT
>CAYYZJ010000893.1:0-6737 GCA_964475615.1 uncultured Flavitalea sp.
TGGTGACGATGATCCCCGCTGCTGTCAGCGCATGTACATCAACGTTATTATAACCTGCTGCGGCAACACAAACGGCCCGCAGTTCCGGAAGATCTTTGACGGTATCTGCATTCACTTTCTCCCCTCCTGCCAGCAGCACGCCCTGCTTGCCCTTCAATGCCTGCTGCAACTGCTGGCCGGTGAATTTTTCGCCGGTATTCAGCTCCACATCGAAATATTGCTGCAGCTTTTCCACTACATCTGCAAACATGGGTCTTGTGATGAGTATCTTTTGTTTCATGACCGGTATTGAGCTGCAAATATCGCTGAGAAATTTGTGCCATTTATAAAAAAACCACGTAGATTAGTCGTCTAAATATAACGATATGCGCCGCAGACGTTTCATCCAGAATTCCATGTTCACCGGCACTTCATTGCTGACGGCAGGACTTGCCGAAGCAGCATCCGGCAATAAGAAGGCCGGCCTGTTTTCCGATCAGCCCTTCCATCTCAATTATGCCATTCACGACGGCATGTTCCGCAATGCAGCAGGGAATAATTTTATCGACCAGATCAAATTCGCTTATGATCAGGGTTTCCGGGCCATTGAAGACAATGGCATGATGGGCCGGCCGGCTGAAGAACAGCAGAAGATCGGCGATACGCTGGCCAAACTGGGCATGGCGATGGGCGTATTTGTGGTAGATAAAGGAGGGAACGGGGCCAATACGCTCGCTGCAGGCAAGCCGGAATATGTGGAGATCTTTTTAAAAGGATGCCGCGGCGCCATCGACGTGGCCAAGCGATGCAACGCCAAATGGGTGACCGTTGTGCCCGGCGATTTCGAAAGGCATCTGCCGATAGGCATTCAAACGGCAAACGTCATTACCGCATTGCGAAAGGGAGCGGAGATACTGGAGCCGCACAACATCGTGATGGTGCTCGAGCCATTGAGCGATACGCCCGATCTTTTTCTGCGTTATTCCGATCAGACCTACGCCATCTGCAAGGCCGTGAACAGCCCTTCCTGCAAGATACTCTTCGATATGTACCACATGCAGCGCAACCAGGGCGATATGATCAAAAATATCGACCTCTGCTGGGATGAGATCGCGTATTTCCAGATCGGCGACAATCCCGGAAGAAAGGAACCCACTACCGGCGAAGTGAACTACAAGAATATCTTCAAATTCATACACAGCAAGGGCTACAAGGGCGTGCTTGGCATGGAGCATGGCACAGCCAACCCGGGCAAGGAAGGCGAGATGGCCCTGATCAAAGCCTATCGCGACAGCGACGCCTTCATCTGACCCATATCCCATAAACGGGGGATTGCATTGTTTAATATCGCCGCTTACTTTGTTGCCAGAATAAAAAAGCCGATTATGAAAAAATTATTCCTGGCAGCATCGATATTTGTCAATGCACAACTGCACGCACAAAATTGTACGGATTACTTCTTTCTCCAAAAAGGCAAGACCATCGAGATGACCCTTTACTGGAAAACGGGACAAAGCATGAAACAGGTATATCATGTAGAGAATGTTTCGAGCAGCGGAAACGTTACGACCGCCGTGGTTAACGTGGAGGTGATTGCAGGAGGAAGGTCTTCGGTAAAATCAGTCAACACCATAAAATGCAACGGCGGCAATCTGCTGGTCAATATGAAAATGTCCATGCCTACGCCGCAAGGCGATAAAGATATTATCGAAGCAAAATCGCAGGAGTTCTATATAGAATATCCGGCCAACATGAGCGTGGGCGACCAACTGAAAGACGGCATACTGAATCTGGACGACGGGTTCAAGATGGTGGTGCAGGACAGGAAAGTGCAAGGCAAGGAAAAGATCACCACGCCCGCAGGAACCTGGGATTGCTTCAGGATCACCCAGAAAACAAAAATAACCATCACCGGCATCCATCCCATAGATGTAGAAACAACGGAATGGTATGCTCCGGGATTCGGCGTGGTGAAAACACAAAGCGACAAAATGAGAACGGAAATCACTTCCATCAAATAATCCAAGCGTGCAGGATAAGACTACCCTGCACGTTTCGGTTATGCGAAATAGTTAGTTACGCCGGGCACCGCCACGGGATAAAATCCCTTGTCGTCCGGCAATACCGGCGGCTTGGCATCGAAAGCGTACGATTCGGGCATGATGTTGAGGCCTGAATTGATGGCCTTGTCCCATTCTATTACCTGTCCCGAATAAGTGGCCATTCTGCCCAGTATGGAGGTCATGGTGCTTTTGGCGCCGCGTTCGGCATCCCAGAATTTATATTCGCCTTTGGCAATGGCGTCAAAGAGCTCGTCGTGCTCATTCTGGTAAGGCTGGTTTTCTTTTGATTTGTCGAACTGGTAAATCGTGTTTCCTTTCAGGTCAGTGATCCTGGCTTCATCGCAATACACTTTTCCTTTGGTGCCTACCAGCAGCTCGTCTACCTTGCTCATGGTTCCCTTGATATGCCTGCACTGGCTGTTGAGGATGGCGCCGTTGCCATAATGGAATTCCACATAATGATGATCGAAGATCTGGCCGTAATCCTTTCCTGTTCTTACCTGGCGGCCGCCCATGCCCTGCGCTTTTACCGGATAGGCTTCCAGCGCCCAGTTAATGACATCGATGTTATGGATATGCTGTTCGGTGATATGATCGCCGCAGAGCCATACGAAATAATACCAGTTGCGCAGTTGATATTCCATTTCCGTCCAGCCCGGCTGGCGCGGATGCACCCAAACGCCATCGTTATTCCACCAGGCCTGCGCGGAAACGATATCGCCGATGAGGCCGTCGTGCACGCGTTTGATCAGCTCGCGGTAAGAGGTCTGGTAGCGGCGCTGCAAGCCTACCACCACATTCAGCTTTTTGGCTTTGGCTTTTTCCGCTGCGGCCAGCACGCGCTGTATGCCTGCGGGATCGGTGGCCACGGGCTTTTCCATGAAGATCTGCTTTCCCTGGTTCACGGCTTCCTCGAAATGAATGGGCCTGAACCCGGGAGGCGTGGTCAGTATCACCACATCGGCCAGCGCCATGGCTTTTTTGTATGCATCGAAGCCGGTGAATTTATTTTCTTCCTTCACCTGTACCCTGCCCTTTTTATCGGCGAGCGCTTCGATGATATTGTTGTAGCTTTCATCTATCCTGTCCTTAAATGCATCGGCCATGGCAACGAGCTGCACGTTCTGTTTTGTGCTCAGCGCCTGTACCGCTGCGCCGGTGCCGCGGCCGCCGCAACCGATGAGCGCCACTTTAATAACGCCATCAGCGCCTGAAAAGAAATTTGCCCTGGAAAGCATAGGTGCGGCCACCAGCCCGCCTGCAAGCAGCGTGGAATTCTTTACAAAATCCCTTCTGCTCTGATTTTTCGCGGTGTCGTTGTTTTGATTCATAACAGCAAGATTTAGATTTATAGAGATTATTTGATTGCAAGCAATTGAGAAAAGAACTGATCGATCTCCGCGGGCGAAGGCTGTTTGTAAGGCCGCACGATCCTGAACCCGATGAAGGGCGCGTCGGCATTCCACCATTTGCTTTTCGGTATCTGCGGATCGCGGGCATTCCATTTGGGATCGGAACGCAGGCGGGCCGCGCAGCGCAGGGCAGCGGCATCGTCGCGGAAATGCCCTCCTTTCAGGGTGACCGGATATTTGGTGACCGGCTGCATCCAGGGATTGCTCGATCTTGTTTTCAGTTGATCGAAATAATTTTCCTGGTATTGATCGAGCGTCCATTCGGCAACATTGCCCAGCATATCGTACAATCCCCAGGCATTGGGCTTGAGCTGTTTTACGGCGTGATATTTATTGCCGCTGTTGCCGGCGAACCATCCGTATTCGGCCAGTTGCTTTTCATCGGCGCCGAATGGATAGGAAGATGAAGAACCGGCCCTGCAGGCATATTCCCATTCGGCTTCAGTGGGCAGGCGGTAAAAGATGCCGGTTTTTTTATAGAGCCATTTGCAATACATGAGGGCTGCATACTGGCTCATGCTGTTGGCGGGAAAGCCGCCGGTCTTGCCCATGCCGAGCGTAAAATCAACATACGGGGGACTGGGCCTCGTGATGCCATCCGGTTTCGGGCCTTTATCCAGCGATTCATCTTCGAACAGCACATATTCTTCATAAGTCACTTCATGTTCTTCCATCCAGAATGCATCGATGCTGACTGTGGCTGCCGGCCCTTCTCCCGGCTTATATCCTTTTTCTTTTTCGGTGCTGCCCATAGTAAAAGACCCTGATGGAATGGGTACCATTTTGAACGACACCGAAGAACCTGGTATCTGTTGTTCGTACGTTTTAAAAGAAGCATCTGCGGATGACTGGGCCTGAACGCTTAGGGCTGAACTGAGCAGTAGGATCGATAAGCCGGTAATCGTTTGCATTAACAGAAGAATGGGTGAGCAAGTTAAGCAAAAAACATTATTGTTGAAGATAGATTTTAAATCGCGGCGAGCTTTTTATCCTGATCGAATGCTTTCTTTTTTCCGTGATCAGCAGGGCGGCGCCCGGGATTTTTTTGATGAGCCGGAATGATTGTTTTATAGAAAGAATGCTGCAGGCGGTGGAAAGCCAGTCGGCCACCGTGGCATCCGGGGCAATGGCCGTTACATTGCGGCTGTGTGTGATGCCCATGCCTGTTCGCGGATCGATGATATGCGAATAGCGGACACCGTTAGATTCGAGGAATTGATACACATCGCCCGAAGTGGCAACGCCCATATTATAGAGCAGCAATAACCCGGGCATGATCTGCTCTTTTTCTTCAGGCATATTGATGCCGATCAGCCATCCTTTTTTTCCCGGAGGGGCGTCGCCGGTAACGATCTTGCCGCCGGCATTCACCATGGCGGAGTTCAGTCCGCGCTCCTGCAATATGCGGAGGGCGGCATGGGCAACAAAGCCTTTACCGAGCCCGCCGATATCCAGTTGCATGCCGGGCTTTTCCAGCCATACCGAATGGCGGATGCTGTCGAGATGGATATAGCGCCAGCCGGTTCTTTGCAAAGCGGCCCTGATGGAATCGGTATCGGGAAAGACATGCGTTTTGCGTGCCCTGCGCCATAGTTTCACCACCGGCCCCATGCTGATATCGAAGCTGCCATGGCTGAGTTGCGCTGCCTGCAGTGAATATTGCAGGATATCGAAAAGCGGTTGCGACACCGGAATATAACGGCCTTGCCCGCTTGTAGCGCTCAGCCGGTTGATCTCGCTGCTGTCGATATAATCGCTGAGGATCTGGTTGAAGGCATCTGCCTTGCTGAATGCGGCTTCGGCGGCCTGCGCTGCTTTCAGGGAATCGTCGCTGTAAACAGTAATCGTGAACGGCGATCCCATTTCGGGCCTTTCAAAAATATATTTTGGCTGGGCTGTTGCTATGGATGAACAAGCCAGGAATAAAAAGAGGAATGCTTTTGTCATGCTTTCAGCGCTGCAAAAGTAGGAAGTGAAGGATTATTCACCGCTCACTTTTTCGCTTTTATCGCATCCAGCACCTGTTTCATGTAATCTTTAATGGTCAGCTCGGTGACATCCTGATCACAAGGCAATTCGATGATAGCAACGGGTTGTTCCGTTTTCTGATAGGCTATTTTGCCTGCAGTGGCCTGTGCATTGACGCTTGTTTCGACGATGATCGATAACAGCAATAAAGAAAATATACGGTTCATGGTTAGTGATCCTGCCGGTTGAAACAGATAAGGTTTAATGGTAATGTATTTTTAGTTTGGCCCTCATATATGGGCACGGATTGGTACTTTTCGGGCGCGGGATTAAAAAGGGGTAAGCACAGTAGGCGATTAATTCGCGTTGGATGGCGTTCCATTACTATAGACCGGATAAGCAAGGCAAACGTTTCAGCAGGCGATGATTTTTTTTAAGAAAGCGCGCAGCGCATAGGCATTTCCGGGATAATTAAATTGCCGGAACGCTATGCAATTATTCAAATAAAACAGATATTTGCAGATGGAATTGCAAAGCGGCCCCTCCACCCTGTCTGGAACTCTGACCCAACGGGCTGCAAGTGGAGACAACCGGTCTTTCCGGGAGATATACAATACCATTGCTGCAAAAATGTACAGCCTTTGCCTGCGCTATGCGGGTAATGAAAATGATGCCAACGACTGGTTCCAGGAAGGATTTGTAAAACTGTACAGGAACCTGGCTTCATTCAGGGGCGAGGGTTCATTTGAAGGCTGGGCCAGAAAAATTTTCATTGGTGTTTGCATAGATTTCATCAATAAAAGAAAAATTGTTTTCTCGAGTTTCAGCGAGGCTGACGATATTCCTTCCGGACAGCTTTCCGGTTATGATAAACTGACCAATGACGACCTGATGAAAATGATACGCAAGTTGCCGGACGCCTATCGAACGGTTGTTAATTTATACCTGGTGGAAGGATATAGTCATAAAGAGATCAGTGAGATGCTGAATATTTCGGAAGAAACCAGTCGCACGCAATTGTTCAGGGCGCGTGTTTTATTGCAGAAAAGCATTGATCAATGAGCAGCCTTTTTAATATATGGAAGCATTTACAGGATCATGAGGTATATCCTCCTGCAGGAGCATTCGATGCCATTTGCAGCAGGCTGAACAGCGATACCGGCATGCTGGGCGGATTGCAGAAGCTGCGGATCGAGCCTCCGGCCTTCATGCGTTCTGCAATTGAGAAAAAGATCGGTCATAAATCAGGCAAAATCGTTTATATGTACAGGTTAGCCGCTGTTGCGGCCTGCCTGCTGGTTGTGCTTTCAATGGT